>NZ_AMXB01000068.1:0-12028 GCF_000310125.2 Thauera sp. 27 | reverse complement strand
AAGCTCGCGCCTGGCGCCGCTCCTACGGCGCCCCGCGGCTCGTCTCGCCCTGGGTAGGAGCGGCGCGAGCCGCGAGGGGTTGAAGGCCTTTGCGCCTGCGTCGAACCCAAAGCGCTAGGCTCAGGCCCAGTCCCGCGGCTTGAGAAAGATGTCGTAGAGCTGCGACTCGGGGCTGCCGGGCTCGGGGTGCCAGTCGTAGCGCCACTTCACGATCGGCGGCATCGACATCAGGATCGATTCGGTACGACCGCCGGACTGCAGGCCGAACAGCGTGCCGCGGTCGAACACCAGGTTGAACTCCACGTAGCGGCCGCGCCGGTAGGCCTGGAAGTCGCGCTCGCGTTCGCCGTAGGCAATGTCCTTGCGGCGCTCGATGATCGGCAGGTAGGCGTCGAGGAAGGCTTCGCCGACCGAGCGTGTCAGCCCGAAGGCGGTATCGAAGTCGGTCTGGCCGTCGGCGCCGAGATCGTCGAAGAACAGCCCGCCCACGCCGCGTGGCTCGTTACGGTGCTTGAGAAAGAAGTAACGATCGCACCAGTCCTTGAGGCGGCGGTGTTCCGCCTCGCCGCCCCAGGGCAGCACGGCTGCCTTGCAGGTGGCGTGGAAGTGGCGGACGTCGTCCTCGAAGCCGTAATACGGCGTCAGGTCCATGCCGCCGCCGAACCACCACACCGGGGCCTTGCCCTCGGCCATGGCGATGAAGCAGCGCACGTTCATGTGCACCGTGGGGCACCAGGGGTTGCGCGGGTGCAGCACGAGCGACACGCCCATGGCCTCGAAGCGCCGGCCGGCGAGTTCGGGGCGGTGGGCAGTGGCCGAGGCCGGCATGGCGTCGCCGGTGACGTGGGAAAAGTTGACCCCGCCGCGCTCGAAGAAGTTACCGTCCTCGATCACTCGCGTCAGCCCGCCACCGCCGCCCGGGCGCTCCCAGCCGTCGGCACGGAAGGCGACGCCATCGAAGGCTTCGAGGCGGTCGACGATGCGCGACTGCAGCCCCGTGAACCAGGGCTTTACGATCTCGGCCTGCATCGTCATCAGAGCTTGCGGCCGATGGCGCGGTGGCCGATGTCGCGGCGGTACTGGCGGCCCTCGAATTGGATCATGTCGGCGATCTCGTAGGCGCGCTTCTGCGCCGTGCGCACGTTGTCGCCGAGCGCAGTCACGCACAGCACGCGGCCGCCGGCGGTGACGACTTGGCCGTCCTCGTCGGCGGTGCCGGCATGGAACACATGCACGTCCTCGAGCTCGTTGGCGGGCAGGCCGGTGATGGCGTCGCCCTTGCGCGGGCTGTCCGGGTAGCCGGCGGCAGCCAGCACAACTCCCAGCGCAAAGCGGCGATCCCACTCGGCTTCGGTGTGGTCGAGCTTGCCGGCGATGGCCGCTTCGATGAGGTCTGCGAGGTCCGTCTTGAGCCGCATCATGATCGGTTGCGTTTCCGGATCGCCCATGCGGCAGTTGAACTCGACCACGCGCGGACGGCCGTCGCCGTCGATCATCAGCCCGGCATAGAGGAAACCGGTGTAAGGCAGGCCGTCGGCCGTCATGCCGGCCAGCGTCGGGTTGATGATCTCGCGCATCACGCGCGCATGCACGTCGGGGGTCACCACCGGAGCGGGCGAATACGCGCCCATGCCGCCGGTATTGGGGCCCTGGTCGCCGTCCTTGAGGCGCTTGTGGTCCTGGCTGGTGGCGAGCGCGAGCGCGTTCCTGCCGTCGGCCATGACGATGAAGCTGGCTTCCTCGCCCTCCATGAATTCCTCGATGACTACGCGCGCGCCGGCATCGCCCATCTTGTTGTCGAGCAGCATCATGTCGATCGCGGCATGGGCCTCGTCTGCCGTCATCGCCACCACGACGCCCTTGCCCGCAGCCAGGCCGTCGGCCTTGATCACGATCGGCGCGCCCTCGGTGTCGATGTAGGCGTGCGCCTCGGCAGCGTCCGAGAAGGTCTGGTACTTCGCGGTCGGGATGTTGTGGCGGACGAGGAACTGCTTGGCGAAGTCCTTCGAGCTCTCGAGCTGCGCAGCCGCCTTGGTGGGGCCGAAGATCGGCAGGCCGGCGGCGCGGAAGGCGTCCACAACGCCGGCCGCGAGCGGGGCTTCGGGGCCGACCACGGTGAAGGCGACCTGCTCGCGCTTGGCGAGTTCGACCAGCACCTTGATATCGGTGACCGGTACGTTCTGCAGCAGCTTCTCGGCAGCGGTGCCGGGGTTGCCCGGCGCCACCAGCACGCGGGTGACCTTGGGCGACTGGGCGAGCTTCCAGGCCAGCGCGTGTTCGCGACCGCCTGAACCGATGACGAGGACTTTCATGAGCTGCTCCGGATCTCTGCGGGGAGGATGTCGTTATTAGTGGCGGAAGTGGCGGAAGCCGGTGAACACCATGGCGATGTTCTGCTCGTTGGCGGCGGCGATGACCTCTTCGTCGCGCATCGAGCCGCCCGGCTGGATCACCGCCGTGGCGCCAGCCTGGGCGAGCACGTCGAGGCCATCACGGAAGGGGAAGAAGGCGTCGGAGGCGACCACGCAGCCGGCGATCTGCAGACCGGCGTTCTCGGCCTTGATCTTGGCGATTCGGGCGGAGTCGACGCGGCTCATCTGGCCGGCGCCGACACCGATGGTCATGCCGTCCTTGCAGTACACGATGGCGTTGGACTTGACGTACTTGGCCACGCGCCAGGCGAACAGCATGTCGCGCATCTCGGCGTCAGTCGGTGCGCGCTGGGTGACGACCTTGAGGTCGGCGACCTGGATGCGAGCCTCGTCGGCGCTCTGCACGAGCAGGCCGCCACCGACACGCTTGTAGTCGAAGGCGCCTGCGGGCTGGCCGAGCGGGCAGGTGAGCACGCGCACGTTCTTCTTGCCGGCGAGCAGTTCGAGCGCGTCGGCAGTGTAGGACGGCGCAATCAGCACCTCCAGGAACTGCGCCGACACCGCTTCCGCGGCGGCACGGTCAACCTCGCCGTTGAAGGCGATGATGCCGCCGAAGGCAGAGGTCGGGTCGGTGGCGAAGGCTTTCTTGTAGGCTTCGAGCGGGTTGGCGGCGACGGCCACGCCGCAGGGGTTGGCGTGCTTGACGATGACACAGGCGGCGGCCGGGCCGTCGAAGGCCTTGACGCATTCCCAGGCTGCGTCGGCGTCGGCGATGTTGTTGTACGACAGCTCCTTGCCCTGCAGTTGGGTGTAGCCGGCAACGCCACCCTCGGCTGCGCCCGGTTGGCGGTAGAAGGCCGCTGTCTGGTGCGGGTTCTCGCCGTAGCGCAGGTCCTGCACCTTGTCGAAGGCGAGCTGCAGGCGCTCGGGGTAGGTCTGCAGCGACACGTCGCCGGCGTCGTTGGTGACCAACGCGGTGAGGTAGTTGGAGATCGCCGAGTCGTAGCGCGCAGTGTGGGTGAAGGCCTTCACCGCGAGCGCGAAGCGGGTCTTGTGGCTGAGCTTGCCGGCGTTGGACTTGAGCTCGGCGACGATGCCGGCGTAGTCCTCGGGGTCGGTGACGATGCCGACACCGCCGTCTTCGTTGCCGTGGTTCTTGGCCGCGGCGCGCACCATGGTCGGGCCGCCGATGTCGATGTTCTCGATCGCATCTTCCAGCGAGCAGTCGGGCTTGGCCACGGTCTGCTGGAAGGGGTAGAGGTTCACCACCACGAGGTCGATGCGGCCGATGTCGTGTGCAGCGATCGTGTCCATGTGCTCGGCGAGATCACGACGGGCGAGGATGCCGCCATGCACCTTGGGGTGCAGGGTCTTGACGCGGCCGTCGAGCATCTCCGGGAAGCCGGTGTGCTCGGAAACGTCTGTCACCTCGAGGCCGGCTTCGCGCAACAGGCTGGCGGTGCCGCCGGTCGACAGCAGCTTGACGCCGAGCGCGGAGAGCTCGCGGGCGAATTCGAGCACGCCGCGTTTGTCGGAAACACTGATCAGGGCTTGGGTGACGTTCATCGTGGTGACTGGGCTGAGGATTGAGAAAAACGGAGGGTCGAGGTGCGCGCCGCGCCTTCCGGTTCGAGCCGAAGGGCGCGCGGTGGCGGCTTACAGCAGTTCGTAGTCGGTGAGCTTGCGGCGCAGCGTGTTGCGGTTGATGCCCAGCATCTCGGCGGCGACCGTCTGGTTGCCCTTGGCCTGCTCGAGAACGAACTGCAGCATCGGGCGTTCGACGTTACGGATCACCATGTCATGGATGGCGCCCGGTTTCTCGCCGTCGAGGTCGCGGAAATACTGATCCAGGGTGCGAACGACGGCGTCCGCGATCTCGTTGTTGCGGCTCATGCGGCGAGTTCCTGCAGGTTTTCGTCGGCTTCGTAGCTCAGGCGCGCATCGGCCTCGGCTAGCTGGCCGAAGAAGTCGTCAACGGCGGCGAGCTGGGCGGGAATGTCGGGGATCTGGTTCATCGCCCGGCGGAACGCCGCCGAGCCGACCAGGCCCTTGGTGTACCAGGAGATGTGCTTGCGCGCGATCTTGACGCCGCGCTCGTCGCCGTAGAAGCCGTACAGGTCGGCGAGGTGTTCGCGGCAGACCTGATGGATCTCGCTCACCAGCGGCGGCGGCATCAGCTCGCCGGTGGCGAGGTAGTGCTCGATCTCACGGAAGATCCACGGCCGGCCCTGTGCGGCGCGCCCGATCATGACGCCATCGGCGCCGGTGTAGTCAAGGACGTGCTTCGCTTTTTGTGGGCTGGTGATGTCGCCGTTGGCGATCACCGGGATGCTCACCAGCGTCTTGACGTGGGCGATGGTGTCGTACTCGGCCTCGCCCATGTACTGGTCGGCGCGGGTGCGGCCGTGGATGGCGATGGCGCGGATGCCGGACGCCTCGGCGATGCGGGCTATCGTCGGCGCGTTCTTGTTGGCACGGTTCCAGCCGGTGCGGAACTTGAGCGTGACCGGGGTATCGGGCACGGCCTTGACCACCGCTTCGAGGATGCGCGCCACCAGCGGTTCGTCCTGCATCAGCGCCGAGCCAGCCATCACGTTGCACACCTTCTTGGCCGGGCAACCCATGTTGATGTCGATGATCTGCGCGCCATTGTCGGCGTTGTACTTTGCGGCCTCGGCCATCATTGCCGGGTCGGCGCCGGCAATCTGCACCGAGATCGGGTCGACCTCGCCGGTGTGATCTGCACGGCGACGGGTCTTTTCGCTGCCATAGAGCAGGGAGTTGGACGTCACCATCTCGGACACGGCCACGCCTGCGCCCAGTTTCTTGCACAACTGGCGGAAAGGACGATCCGTCACCCCGGCCATCGGAGCGACGAAGAGATTGTTGCGCAAGGTGAAGCCGGCGAACTGCATGGGCGGGAGCGAGCGATGAAAGCCCGGCATTTTACCCCATCGTTCAAACCCTTGGCGTGTCGGCTGTCGCAGTGCAGCGTAATGACAACGCTGCATTGGCACATGCGGCAAGCGCTCAGGTGCTCGGTTGCGCGCCGGCGGGGCAGCAAGCCAGTGCCTGCTCCAGATCGGCAACGAGGTCCTCGGTGTCCTCGATGCCCACCGACAGGCGCAGCAGGTCGTCGGGGCAGCGCGTGCCCGGTCCTTCGACCATGGCGCGGTGCTCGATGAGGCTTTCCACCGAGCCGAGCGAGGTTGCGCGCCGGAAGATGCGCACCCGGGCGGCCACCTCGTGCGCCGCCGCGGCGCCACCGCGCACCCGCAGCGACAGCATGGCGCCGAAGCCGCCGATCATCTGCCTGCAGGCGATAGCATGGCCGGGGTGGCTGGGGAGGCCGGGGTAGCGCACCTCGAGCACGGCGGGATGGTGTTCGAAGTGCTGTGCGATGTGCAGCGCCGACGCTGCCGCCGTGCGTACGCGCGGAAACAGCGTGCGCAGGCCGCGGTTGAGCAGCCAGGCCTCAAAGGGGCCGAGGACGGCGCCGCCGGCTGCACGTGCGGTCTTTATGCGACTCCAGAAATCGTCGGCGGCGGCGGTGACGAGCACGCCCGCGACGACGTCGGAATGCCCATTGAGGTACTTGGTCGCCGAGTGCATGACGATATCTGCACCGAGCGCCAGCGGGCGGGTGAAGACCGGGGTCGGTACCGTGGAGTCCACCACCAGACGGGCGCCGGCGGCGTGGGCGAGCCTGGCCGCGCGGGCGATATCGATGATGTCCCAGGTCGGGTTGGCGGGGGTCTCGGCCCATACCAGATCGGCCGGCGCCTGCAGCAATCCGGCGAGTTCGTCGATGTCGGCATAGAAATCGAGACCGATCTGCCAGTTGGCGGAGAAGCCGATCAACCAGTTGCGCAGCGACCAGTACATGTCGTGGGGAGCGACGATGCGTGCGCCCGGCTTGAGTGCCAGCAGCACAGCCGATGCGGCGGCCATGCCGGAGGCGAACAATGCCGCCGCCGCGCCGCCTTCGAGCTCGCACAGCAGGGCTTCGGCAGGGTCGTAGGCCGGGCTGGCGTCGCGGGCGTAGATGCGGCCGCCCGGCAGGCTGCCATCCTCGGCACGCTCGAAGGTGCTCGCCATATGGATCGGCGGCACGATGTCGCGGTGCGGCATCGTGCTCGCGCCGAGGCCCTGGGCGGCGAGGGTGGCGGGGGCGAAGTTGGCGCCAGGCCTGCGGTGGTCGTCGTGCTGCATGGTGTGCGTTCCTTGATGAATGCGGGGGCGCGCAACGGGGCGCACAATAGAGCGGATGCTTGCCAGGGTGGCGGCGAGCCTACAAGTTCGGCGTGGTGGTGTCGAGTCTGAGCTAGGGGTAAGATCGCAGGTTTTTTCCTGCCCGGGCGCTCACCGTGATCCGCATCGAGAACCTGCACAAGACCTATCGCGCTGCCGACGGCCGCGACGTCTCCGCGCTCGCCGACGTCAGCCTGGAGATCGGCGCCGGCGAGGTGTTCGGCATCATCGGCCGTTCGGGCGCAGGCAAGAGTACGCTGATCCGCACCCTCAACCTGCTCGAGCGCCCCTCGGCCGGGCGCGTGCTGATTGACGGCGAAGACATCACCTCGCTCGACAGCGAAGGCCTGTACGCGCTGCGCCGGCGTGTCGGCATGATCTTCCAGCACTTCAATCTGCTCAACGCCAAGACGGTGGCCGATAACATCGACTGGCCGCTGAAGGCGACCGGCCACACCGACGCCACCGCGCGCGCCGCGCGCGTGAAGGAGTTGCTGGCGCTGGTAGGGCTTTCCGAGCATGGCCACAAGTACCCCTCGCAGCTCTCAGGCGGCCAGAAGCAGCGCGTGGGCATCGCACGTGCGCTCGCCAACCGGCCGCAGCTGTTGCTGTGCGACGAGGCGACCTCGGCGCTCGACCCCGAGACCACGCAGTCCATCCTGCGCCTGCTGCTCGACATCAACCGCCAGCTCGGCCTCACCATCGTACTGATCACCCACGAGATGCAGGTCATCCGCACGATCTGCGACCGCGTCGCGGTGATCGACGGCGGGCGCATCGTCGAAGCGGGCAGGGTGGCCGACGTGTTCCTGCATCCGCAGCATCCGGTGACACGCAGCATGGTGGCGCAGAGCGACGCGCTCGCCGCGGCCAGTTACGATCCGGCACATGCTTACATGAGCGACAAGCTGCGCGGCACCCTGGTGCGTCTGACCTACATCGGCGACGTCACCTACCAGCCCATCCTCAGTCGCATCATGGCCGGCGCCAAGGTGCAGATCACGATCCTGCAGGGGGAGGTGTCGAGCATCAAGGACGTACCTTTCGGCCAGCTGCTGCTCGAACTCGAGGGTAGCGAGGATGATATCGGTGCCGTGTTCGCCGAGCTCGACCGCCACCAGATCCACCACGAGGTGCTGCAGTAATGGACCTGTCCGTCATCGACTGGAGCGACATCGGCGTCGCCACCTGGGAGACCCTGGTGATGACCGGCGTGTCGCTGTTCTTCACCATCCTGCTCGGCCTGCCGCTGGGCATCCTGCTGTTCGTCACCGCCAGGCGGCAGCTGCTGGAGCAGGGCTTCGTCTATGCAGTGCTGTCCTTCGTGGTCAATGTGCTGCGCTCGGTGCCCTTCCTGATCCTGCTGATCGTGATGATCCCGGTGACGGTGATCCTGATCGGCACCTCGCTCGGCGTCGAAGGCGCGATCCCGCCGCTGGTGGTGGGCACGGCGCCTTTCTTTGCCCGCCTGGTCGAGAACGTGCTGCGCGAAGTCGATCGCGGCGTCATCGAGGCCTGCCAGGCGATGGGTATCCGCACCTGGCGCATCATCTTCGGCGCCCTGTTGCCCGAGGCCCTGCCGGGCCTGATCGCCGCAGTGACGGTAACCGCGATCACGCTGATGTCCTATGCCGCAATGTCGGGCGTGATCGGCGGCGGCGGCCTCGGCGACCTCGCCATCCGTTTCGGCTATCAGCGCTTCCAGACCGAGGTGATGGTGATCACCGTCGCTCTGCTGGTGGTGCTGGTGCAGATCATCCAGTACTCGGGCGACCGCCTGGTGCTGTATTTCACCCGCAAGTGATCCTCACAAAGGAGCTGTCCATGTCGCATACCCTGCGCAAACTCTTCATCGCCAGTCTTGGCGCCCTTACCCTGGGCGCCGCTGCCAACGCGTCCGCAGCCGACCGCCTGGTCATCGCCGCCACCCCGGTGCCGCATGCCGAGATCCTCGAATTCGTCAAGCCGTTGCTGGCCAAGGACGGCGTGGAACTGGAGGTGAAGGTATTCACCGACTACGTCCAGCCCTCGATGCAGACCAACGAGAAGCGCGTCGACGGCAACTTCTTCCTGCATCAACCCTATCTGGACGCCTTCAAGCAGAAGCAGAAGAACGACATCCAGGTCGTGGTGACCAAGGTGCACGTCGAGCCGCTCGGTGCCTATTCCGCCAAGCACAAGGCCGCAACCGATATCCCGGACGGCGCCACCGTGGCGATTCCCAACGACCCCTCAAACTCCGGCCGCGCACTGCTGCTGATGGCCAAGAACGGCCTGATCACGCTGAAGGACATCAACAGTGTGTCGGCGACGCAGAAGGACATCGCGGCCAATCCCAAGAAGCTGCGCATCCGCGAGCTTGAGGCGGCGACCCTGCCGCGCATCCTCAACCAGGTCGACCTGGCGGTGATCAACACCAACTACGCGATCGAGGCCAGGCTGAATCCGCTGCAGGACTCGCTGTTCATCGAGGACGCCAGCTCGCCGTACGCCAACCTGCTGGTGGCGCGCGAGGACAACGCCGACAGCGCGGCGATGAAGAAGCTGGCTGCTGCGCTCAACTCTGAAGAAGTGCGGCAGTTCATCGCCGACAAGTACCAGGGCGCGGTGGTGCCGGCTTTCTGACCCGCGCGGCGCCCGATCTCGGGCGCCGTTCATGAGCGCTCGCGGCGTGTGCCGTGGAGCAAGTGCGGCCGGGAACCCCCTGTAGGAGCGGCGCCAGCCGCGAGGGTTTGATGGGTGCCCGCCCCGGTCAGGGCCAGGCGCGGGCGCCGAACATCATGCGGCGGGCGACGAAATGGCGTAGTGGCGGCAGCAGGTCGAGCGCGACCAGCGCTGCGCCGCGAGCGTGGCGCAGCGGCGCGAAGTCGTTGCTGAACACCCGCACCAGGGTGTCGGTGAAGCGGATCGTGCCCAGGCGGTCCAGGCCGCGCGCGCGCGCATAGGCCGCGAGGACTTCGGCACGGCCGATATCCTCGCGGACGCACGTTTTTTCGCCGTGCGCGCCAAACGCGTGCGAATCCACCTTACGCAGCAGTGTCTCGGCGAGCGCCCAGACGTCGCGCAGCGCCAGGTTGAAACCCTGGCCGGCGACCGGGTGCAGGGTCTGCGCGGCATTGCCGAGCCACACCGTGCGCTCGGCAATCGTCGAGCGCCGGTAGCGCAGTACCAGCGGGTAGCGCAGGCGTGGGCCGACGCTGGTGAGGCGGGCGCGGCCACCGATGTGGGTCTGCAGGCGGGCGAGGTAGGCGGCATCGTCGAGCGCGAGCAGTTCGTCGGCGGTCTCGGGGCGGGCGACATGCACCAGCGCGTAGCCTTCGCCCTTGGGCAGCAGCGCCACCGGGCCTTGCGAGGTGAAGCGCTCGAATGCGGTGGCGCGGTGACCGCCGGCGACCTGCACGTCGGCGATGAGCGCGTGCTGGCCGTAGTCGTGCTCGACCACGTTGCCGTCGTCGGCGCGCAGGCCTCCCTCGGCGCAGGCCGCGAGCCGCGCGCGCAGGGTTGCGGCGGGCCTGCCCGGACCAGAGAGGCTGGCGATGACGTCGTCGGCGCCGGGGGCGAGCTGGGTCACTTCGGTTTCGTCAAACACCGGGATGCCTGCGGCGTCCACCCGGGCACGCAGGGCTGCGGCGAGGGCGCCCGCCGGGACGACGTAGCCGAGCGCGGGCAGGTCGTGCTCGCTGGCATCGATCAGAGTGCGGCCAAGGCCGCCCTGGTGCGAGATGTGGATGTGTGCGATCGCGGTCTTGGGAAGTGCATCCCAGACACCGAGGCCTTGCAGCGTGAGCCCGGTGCCGTGCGCAAGCGCCAGGTCGCGCGGGTCTCGGGTGACGGCCTCGCGTGGGCGGGTGTCGGCGAGCACGATATCGAGACCGGCGTCCTTGAGCGTCAGTGCAAGCGCCAGGCCGACCGGCCCGGCGCCGACGATGAGCAGGTCATGCACGTGGCTGGCCGCCGTTTCAGCCATGGCGCGCCTCGCGCATCAGCGCCTCGATCTCGGCGACCGCCTTGGGCACGCCTTCGGTGATCAGCTCGCAGCCGTCGGCGGTGACGATGGCGTCGTCCTCGATGCGGATGCCGATGTTCCAGAAGGCCTCCGGCACGTCGTCGGCCGGGCGGATGTACATGCCCGGCTCGATGGTCAGCACCATGCCCTCGACCAGCGCTCGCCACTCGCCGCCGAGCTTGTACTCGCCGGCATCGTGCACGTCCATGCCCAGCCAGTGGCCGGTGCGGTGCATGTAGAAGCGACGGTAGTCGCCGTTTTCGAGCACGGCGTCGAGGCTGCCCTTGAGCAGGCCGAGGTCGAGCATGCCCTGGGCGAGCACCTTCACCGCGGCGTCGTGCGGCTCGTTCCAGTGCGCGCCCGGGCGGGTGGCGTCGCGCGCTGCCGCCTGGGCCGCGAGCACGATTTCGTAGGTATCACGCTGGGGGGCGGAGAAGCGCCCATTGATCGGAAAGGTCCGGGTGATGTCCGAGGCGTAGCCGTCGAGCTCGCAGCCGGCGTCGATCAGCAGCAGCGCGCCGTCGGCCAGGGGCTGGTCGTTGTCGACGTAGTGCAGCACGCAGGCGTTGGCGCCGCCGGCCACGATCGAGGTATAGGCCGGCGCCTGGCTGCCGGCGGCGCGGAAGGCGTGCAGCAGCTCGGCCTCGATCTCGTATTCGAAGCGCCCCGGGCGGGTGGCGCGCATCGCGCGGCAGTGCGCGGCGGCGGAGATCTGCGCGGCGCGGCGCATGGTGGCGAGCTCGGAACAGTCCTTGACCAGGCGCATCTCATCGAGTTCGGCGCGCAGGTCGCGCACCGAGTGCGGTGGGGTGAGGCCGCTGCGGGCCTTGTCGCGCACGGCGTTGAGCGCGCCCAGTACCTTGGCGTCCCAGTCGTTGTCGTAGCCGAGGCTGGTCCACAGCAGGGGCTGGTCAGCGAGGTAGTCGGGCAGGCGCTTCTCGAGGTCGCCGATGGTCCACGCCTCGTCGAAGCCGAAGGCCTCGCGTGCGGCGTCCGGGCCCCAGCGGTAGCCGTCCCAGATCTCGCGCTCCTCGTTCTTCTCGCGGCAGAACAGGATCTGCTTGGTGTCCTTGCCGGCCACCAGCACGACCACCGCCTCGGGTTCTCGAAAGGCGGTGAGGTAGTAGAAGTAGCTGTCGTGGCGGTAGGCGTAGTGGGCGTCGCGGTTGCGCACGCGCTCGGGGGCGGTGGGCAGGATGGCGACGCCGCCGCCCGCGGCCTGCATGCGCGCGAGCAGGCGAGCGCGGCGGGCGCGGAAGGGGGTGGTGTCCAGGGATGCGGCGAGGCTGGGGGTAGTGAGGGCGTTCATGGCCGGGATTATGGCACCGCGTTCGGAGCGGCGGGAGCTGGTTGGGGGGCGACGTGTCTTGGTGGGATACCGAGAAAGGCTCGCGGCTTT
>NZ_AMXB01000067.1:0-12425 GCF_000310125.2 Thauera sp. 27 | reverse complement strand
ACCTGTCGCGGGTGTGGGTGATCGCGGATGTGTTCGAGCGTGACCTCGGCCGCGTGCAGGTGGGTGACCGGGTGGCAGTGAGCGTGGGTGCGCTGCCCGGCCAGCGCCTGGAGGGCCGGATCGGCTACGTTTATCCGACCCTGGATGCCGGCACCCGCAGCACGCCGGTGCGCATCGAACTCGACAACCGCGCGGGCCAGCTGCGCCCGGGCATGTTTGCCACCGTGGACTTCGCGCCCGGCGCCGCGCGCGAGCGCCTGCTGCTGCCGGCTTCGGCGCTGATCGAGGATGGCGAGCGCCAGGTGGTTTTGCGCGCGCTCGGCGAAGGCCGCTTCCAGCCGCAGCCGGTGCGCATCGGCGAGCGCGGCCGCGAGCAGGTCGAGGTGCTCGACGGCGTCGCCGAGGGCGATCGCGTCGTCGTCTCGGCCAACTTCCTGATCGACTCGGAGAGCCAGCTGCGCGCCGCGCTCGCCGGCATGGGCGATGCGCCACCACAGGATTACCCGAGCCACGACACCCGCGGCGTGTTCGAGGAGGCTTTCGACGGCGGCGTCAGCCTCAGCCACGACGCCATCCCGGCGCTGGGCTGGCCGGAGATGACGATGGACTTCAGTCTGGCCGAGCCGGCGCTGGTCGAGGGTCTGGCGCCAGGGACGCCGATCCGCTTCAGCTTCGAGGATCGTGGCCCGGGCGAGTACGTGGTGACTCGCATCGAGCGGGTGGAAGGCGAGCATGCCGGACATTGACATGACGGATGCGCAGCGCGCGCCAGCGCAGGGGGAGCGGGATATTGACGTGGCGCCTGCGGGTGGCTGGCTCAGTCGCCTGATCGAGTGGTCGGCACGCAACGTCTTCCTGGTGCTGCTCGGCACCGTATTCCTCATCGGCGCCGGCCTTTACGCCGTCAAGCACACGCCGCTCGATGCGCTGCCCGACCTGTCGGACGTGCAGGTCATCATCTACACCGACTACCCCGGCCAGGCGCCGCAGGTGGTGGAGGACCAGGTCACCTATCCGCTCACCACGGCGATGCTGGCCGTGCCGCAGGCGCGGGTGGTGCGCGGCTTCTCGATGTTCGGTGCGTCCTATGTGTATGTGATCTTCGAGGACGGCACCGACATCTACTGGGCGCGCTCGCGGGTGCTCGAGTACCTGAGCACCGCCGCCGCCCGCCTGCCCGCCGGCGTGGCACCGCAGATCGGGCCGGACGCCACAGGCGTGGGCTGGGTGTACCAGTACGCGATCACCGGCAAGGACCTGTCGCTGGCCGAGACGCGCAGCCTGCAGGACTGGTACGTGCGCTATCCGCTTACCCAGGCCCGCGGCGTGGCCGAGGTGGCCAGCGTGGGCGGCTTCGTACGCGAGTACCAGGTCACCGTCGACCCCTATCGCCTGGCCGGCTTCGGCATCGGCCTGGACGAGGTGGGGCGCGCGATCCGAGAATCCAATCGCGACGTCGGTGGCCGCGTCATCGAGCTGGCCGAGCGCGAGTTCATGCTGCGCGGCCGCGGCTACCTGCGCAGCGTGGCCGACATCGAGGACATCGTGCTCAAGGTCGATGGTGCGGGCCGCGGCACGCCGGTGCGGGTGGCCGACATCGGCCGCGTCGAACTGGTGCCGGCCGAACGCCGCGGCATTGCCGAACTCAACGGCGAGGGCGAGGTGGCCTCGGGCATCGTCATGGCCCGCTTCGGCGAGAACGCACTCGAGGTGATCAGGAATGTGCGCGAGAAGCTGGCCGAGATCGCGCCCGGCCTGCCCGCAGGCGCCGAGATCGTGCCGGTGTATGACCGCTCGACGCTGATCGAGCGCGCGATCGACAACCTCAAGTCGACCCTGCTGGCGGAGAGCCTGATCGTCGCCGCGGTGTGCATCGTCTTCCTGCTCCATGTGCGCAGCGCGCTGGTGGCGATCGTGACCCTGCCGCTGGGCATCCTGGTCGCCTTCATCGGCATGCAGGCGCTGGGCATCGGCTCCAACATCATGAGCCTGGGCGGCATCGCGATTGCCATCGGTGCCATGGTCGACGCCTCGATCGTGATGATCGAGAACGCCCACAAGCGGCTCGAGACCCTGCGCGCCGAGGCCACCGCCGCCGAGCGCGCCGAGGTGCTGATCGGCGCCTGCCGCGAGGTGGGGCCGGCGCTGTTCTTCTCGCTACTGATCATCACCGTGTCCTTCCTGCCGGTGTTTGCGCTCGAAGGCCAGGAAGGGCGGCTGTTCTCGCCGCTGGCATGGACCAAGACGCTGGCCATGGCGGGCGCTGCCTTCCTGTCGGTGACCCTGGTGCCGGTGCTGATGCTGTTCTTCGTGCGCGGCAAGATCGTCCCCGAGCAGCGCAACCCGATCAACCGCCTGCTGGTGTGGCTGTACCGTCCGGTGATCGCGCTGGCGATGCGCTTCAAGCTCACCACCCTGCTGCTCGCCCTGGTGGCGATGGCGGTGACGCTGATTCCAGCGCGCCAGATCGGCAGCGAGTTCATGCCCACGCTGGACGAAGGCGCCATCTTCTACATGCCGGCGGGCCTGCCCGGCATGTCGGTGACCGAGGCCGGGCGCCTGCTCGCCACCACCAACCGCATCCTCAAGAGCTTCCCCGAGGTCGAGTCGGTGTATGGCAAGGCTGGCCGCGCCAACACCGCCACCGACCCGGCGCCGCTGGAAATGTTCGAGACCGTCATCAACCTCAAGCCGCGCTCGGCGTGGCGGCCCGGCATGACGGTGGATGCGCTGATCGCAGAGATGGATGCGGCGGTGAAATTCCCTGGCCTGGCCAACTCCTGGACCATGCCGATCAAGGCGCGCATCGACATGCTCAGCACCGGCATCCGCACGCCGGTGGGGGTCAAGGTGTTCGGCCAGGACCTGGACACCCTGGAGCGGCTGGCGAAGGAGGTCGAGGCTGTGGTGCGTGCCGTGCCCGGCACCTCCAGCGCCTACGCCGAGCGCGTCGCCGGCGGCTACTACGTCGACATCGAGCCGCGCCGCGACCAGCTCGCGCGTTACGGGCTCAGCATCGACACGGTGCAGATGGCAGTGGCGACCGCGCTCGGGGGCGAGACGGTGACCACCACCGTCGAAGGCCTGGAGCGCTACAACGTCAGCGTGCGCTACCCGCGCGCGCTGCGCGAGGACCCGGCGCGCATCGCCGCCCAGGTGCTGGTTCCCACTGCCAGCGGCCCGGTCCCCCTCGGCCAGCTCGCCGAGGTCAAGCTGAGCCGCGGCGCGCCCGCCATCCGCACCGAGAACGCCGCGCTGGTCGCCTATGTTTACGTCGACACCCGCGAAGCCGACCTCGGCCGTTTCGTCCAGCGCGCGCAGCAGGCCGTGGCCGCCGAGGTGAGCTTCCCGCCCGGCTATTACGCCGCCTGGAGCGGCCAGTTCGAGTACATGGAGCGCGCCAAGGAAAAGCTCACCGTTGTGGTCCCGCTCACGCTGGCGCTGATCTTCGTGCTGCTCTATCTCAACTTCCGCCGCCTGGCCGAGACCTTCATCGTCATGCTGTCGGTGCCCTTCGCGCTCATCGGCGGCGTGTGGCTGATGTGGTGGCTGGGTTACCAGATGAGCGTGGCGGTGGCGGTGGGCTTCATCGCGCTTGCCGGCGTCGCCGCCGAGACCGGCGTGATCATGCTCATCTACCTCGACCACGCCTGGCAGCGCATCCGCGCCGAGCGTGCCGCGCGCGGTGAAATACCCAGCATCGCCGACCTTTACGCCGCAGTCATGGAAGGCGCCGTCGAGCGCGTACGCCCCAAGATGATGACCGTGATCACCATCATCCTCGGCCTGCTGCCGGTCATGCTCGGCACTGGCACCGGCAGCGAGGTCATGAGCCGCATCGCCGCGCCGATGGTGGGCGGCATGGTGTCCTCCACGGTGCTGACGCTGGCCGTGATCCCGGTGCTGTATGCGCTGGTCAAGCAGTGGGAGCTGCGGCGGGAACAAGGTACGACCGCCTGATTCGCTGCGCGCGTATCACCCACAAAGAAACCGCGCCGCGCCTGCGCCCCGCCGTGGGAGCGGCGCGAGCCGCGAGGGGTTGAAGGCGACGGGGCGCGTCGCATGCCCTGAAAAGCTCGCGACTTGCGTCGCTCCCACAAAAGAGCCTCGCCGCGGCTGCCAGGTACACCATGTGGTGACTGGGCAAGCATGGCTTGACCTTTGCAGCCTGTTGAGGTCTAAGGTTTGCCTTTTGATCCCTCGCACAACGACGAAACATGAACACCAGCACAACCCCTCCGCCCCGCGCTGTCGCGCGCAGCCTCAATATCGCCGGCATGACCTGCGCCTCGTGCGTGGCCCATGTCGAGAAGGCCTTGTTGAAGGTCGAGGGCGTGCAGGCGGCGAGCGTCAATCTGGCGACCGAGACCGCGAGCGTGACGGCGTCGGCTTCGGTGCCGCTGTCGGCGCTGATCGAGGCGGTGGCCAAGGCGGGCTACGAGGTGCGGCGCGAGGCGCTCGAGCTCGACATCGAGGGCATGAGCTGCGCGGCCTGCGTGGGCCGGGTCGAGAAGGTGCTGCAGCGCGTGCCCGGGGTGGTGACGGCAAGCGTGAACCTGGCGGCGCGCAAGGCGCACGTGGAGTTTGCCGGCAGCGTACCGACGGCGGCGTTGGTCGCTGCGGTGCAAAAGGCCGGCTTTGGCGCCCGCCCGGCCAGCGAGGTGAGCGTCGGCGCGCGCGAGGCCGATGCCGCGGCCGAGGAGGCGGCGCTGCGGCGGGCGGTGTGGGTGGCGGTGGCACTCACCCTGCCGGTGTTCGTGCTCGAGATGGGCTCGCACCTGATTCCGGGCATGCACGACTGGGTGATGGCCACGATTGGCCACCGCGAGAGCTGGCTGCTGCAGTGCGTGCTCACCAGCGCGGTGATGTTCGGGCCGGGCCTGCGTTTCTTCCGCAAGGGCGTGCCGGCGCTGCTGCGCGGCGCGCCGGACATGAACGCACTGGTGGCGGTGGGCACCTCGGCGGCGTGGGCGTATTCGGTGGTGGCGCTGTTCGCGCCCGGTTTGCTGCCCGAAGGTACGGTCAATGTCTATTTCGAGGCGGCGGCGGTGATCATCACGCTGATCCTGATCGGGCGCCTGCTCGAGACGCGTGCGCGCGGCCGCACCAGCGACGCCATCCGCAGCCTGATGCGCATCCAGCCGCGCAGTGCGCGCGTGCGCCGCGGCGCCGAGCTGGTCGAACTGCCGATCGCCGAGCTGGCGGTGGGCGACGTGGTTGAGGTGCGCCCGGGCGAGAAGGTGGCGGTCGATGGCGAGGTGGTGGAGGGCGCATCCTTCGTCGATGAGTCGATGATCACCGGCGAGCCGGTGCCGGTGGAGAAGGGCGTGGGCGCGACGGTGGTTGGCGGCACGCTGAACACCCGCGGCGCCTTCGCCTTCCGCGCCACCCGGGTGGGGGCGGACACGGTGCTGGCGCAGATCATCCGCATGGTGGAGGCGGCGCAGGGCGCCAAGTTGCCGATCCAGGCGCTGGTGGACAAGGTGACGATGGTGTTCGTGCCGGTGGTGATGGCGGTGGCGGCGCTCACCTTCCTTGCCTGGCTGGTGTTCGGCGGCGGCGCGCTGCCGGCCGGCGTGCCGGTGCTCAGCTTCGCGCTGGTGTGCGCGGTGGCGGTGCTGATCGTCGCCTGCCCGTGCGCGATGGGGCTGGCAACGCCGACCTCGATCATGGTCGCCACCGGGCGCGCGGCGCAGATGGGCGTGCTGTTCCGCAAGGGCGACGCGCTGCAGTTGTTGCGCGAGGCCGAGGTGGTGGCGGTGGACAAGACCGGCACGCTCACCGTGGGCAAGCCGCAGCTCACCGACCTGGTGGTGGCTGCGGGCTTCGAGCGCGCCGGGGTGCTGGCGCGGGTGGCGGCGGTGGAGCGGGGCTCCGAGCATCCGATCGCTGAGGCGATCGTCGCCGCCGCGCGTGCGGACGGGCTGGCGGTCGCCAGCGCCGCAGGCTTCGAGGCCGAGGCCGGCTACGGCGTGCGTGCGCAGGTGGATGGACAGCGTGTCGAGGTCGGTGCCGACCGCCTGATGCGCCGCCTGGGGCTCGATGTCGACGTCTTCGCCGACACCGCTGCGCGCCTGGCCGACGAGGGCAAGTCGCCACTGTATGCGGCGATCGACGGCCGCCTGGCAGCGATCCTGGCGGTGGCCGACCCGCTCAAGCCGACCTCGGTGGCGGCTGTCAAGGCGCTCCACGGCATGGGGCTGAAGGTGGCGATGATCACCGGCGACAACGCGCGCACCGCGCGTGCGATCGCGCGCCAGGCAGGGATCGACGAGGTCATCGCCGAGGTGCTGCCCGATGGCAAGGTGGCGGCGCTGAAGCGGCTGGCAGGGGGAGAGGACGACAAGGTGAGCGGGGGTGAAGGACGCCGCCGCGTCGCCTTCGTCGGCGACGGCATCAACGACGCGCCGGCGCTTGCCGAGGCCGACGTGGGCATCGCGATCGGCACCGGCACCGATGTGGCGATCGAGAGCGCTGACGTGGTGCTGATGTCGGGCGACCTGACGGGCGTGCCGCGCGCGATCGCGCTGTCGCGCGCGACTATGCGCAACATTGGCCAGAACCTGTTCTGGGCCTTTGCCTACAACAGCGCGCTGATTCCGCTTGCCGCAGGGGTGTTCTACCCGGCTTTCGGGCTGCTGCTGTCGCCGGTGTTCGCTGCGGCGGCGATGTCGATGTCGAGCGTGTTCGTGCTCGGCAACGCGCTGCGCCTGCGCCGCTTCACTGGCGGTTCATTATCCGCCTGAGTCTCGCCCTGAAATCGCCTCGCGGCTGGCGTGCCTTGCGCACGTAGGCTGATGGCCGGGCTTCGCCGTGCAGGGCAAGGCCGACCTCGGTGACGGTCTTGCCCTGGTGCACGCGGCGTACGACGAAGTCGAAGCTGCCGAGCGGTACCCGGTCGCCGATGACGGGTTGCCCGCCAAGTTCGGTGTGCAGGAAGTCGCCCACGCTGAGCTCGGGCGGAATCTCGATGGGCAGCTGCAGGTCATAGGCGCTGACCAGGTCGACCACGCGCGCGTCGGTATTGACCATGAACTGGCCGAAGTACTCGGTATCGCCCTGCTCGGGCGCCTTGATCTGCGAGAACAGGCGGTCGAGCAGGGTGGTGTATTCCGGCGGTGTGAAGAGGTAGACCAGGTCGCCCGCCTGCAGGTGGCCAGCCTGCTCCGGTTGCATCGAGCGGCCGTTGCGGACCACGAGCGAGGGGCGCGCCCAGCGCGGCAGGGTCGCACCACCCATGATGAGCGGGCTGTCGTCGAGCACGCGATAGATCAGCAACTCGTGCTTGGGATTGCCGGGCAGCTCGAGTTCGATGCGTTCGAGCGGGCCGATGCCTGCCGGTACGATGAGCTTGAGCCGGGCAGCCGCGGGCTTGATGGTCCAGCCCTGCACGAGCAGCGAGGTGACGACCATGA
The DNA here is from genome assembly GCF_000310125.2 of Thauera sp. 27. NCBI lineage: Bacteria > Pseudomonadati > Pseudomonadota > Betaproteobacteria > Rhodocyclales > Zoogloeaceae > Thauera > Thauera sp. 27. Next base: position 5,010 of record NZ_AMXB01000067.1, on the reverse strand, counting down.
TGAAGGCCGCGTTGAGGAAGAGTTCTGCACCCTCGACGCCCATCACCGCCGGCAGGATGCCGAGCAGGATGGAGACCGCGCCGCGCAGTCCGACCCAGGCCGTGAAGGTGACCGTCTCGCGGTCGTAGCGGAAGGGCAGCAGGCAGAGCACGACCGCGAGGGGACGACCAATGACGATGAGGAAGAGCCCGAGCAGAAGCGCAGGGATCAGCACCGTGCCGAACTCCGACGGCGTCACGTACAGGCCGAGCACGAGGAACATGACGATCTGTGCGAGCCAGGTCATGCCTTGCTGGTAGCGGCGCAGGGCCGAGGCCCCCTTCATGTCGCGGTTGCCGGCGACGATGCCGGCGACATAGATGGCGAGGAAGCCGCTACCACCCAGATAAGCGGTGACGCCGAACACGCAAAGCCCGCAGGACATCACCAGGATGGGGTAGAGCGCCTCCTCCAGGCGGACGCGGTTGACGATCTCGACGATGAGGTAGCCACCTGCCACGCCGAGGGCCAGGCCGAGGCCCATCTGCATGCCGAAGCCGTGCAGGAAGCTCGTCATCACGCTGCCGCGTGTCTCGGCGAGGATCATCTCGATGAACAGGATGGTAAGGAAGATCGCCATCGGGTCGTTCGAGCCGGACTCCACCTCCAGCATCGAGCGCACGCGCTTGTAGATCTTTACGCCACCCGAGCGCAGCAGGAAGAACACCGCCGCCGCATCGGTCGAGCTGATGATGGCCCCCATCAGCAAGGCGTAGAGCCAGGGCAGGTCGAACAACACGCGTGCGGCCGCGCCCACGAACAGGGTGGTCAGGAACACGCCGACCGTCGCCAGGACGAAGGCCGGTGCGGCAGCGCGGCGCAAGGTCTGCACGCGGGTGCCGAAGCCTGAATCGAACAGGATCACGGCGAGCGCCACGCTGCCGAGGAAGAAGGCGGTCTCGGCGTGGTCGAACTGCAGCCCCAGCCCATCTTCGCCCGCGATCAGGCCGATGCCGAGGAAGACCAGCAGCAGCGGCGTGCCGAAGCGGAAGGCCAGGGCACTCGTCAGGATCGACAGGGTGATGAGCCCTGCGCCGACGAGAATTGCGGTGAACATCCAGTCCATTCAGGGCCTTGGAGATGCATGAGGGTAGGGGGTTCAGCTGCGATCAAGCACGCCCAACGCCTTTGCCGAGGACATGAACGGGTCAGTTTGCGGCTTTGCCCAGATCAAGCCCGAACAGCTGGTCGATGGTGAGTGTCAGCGCCAGGCCCTGTTGCGGCGAGTCGAGGTCGAGTTCCTCGTTCAGCCGCTGCGCAGTGCGGTTGGCGGTGTCGGAGTCGGCGATCCAGAACAGGAGGGTCATGGCGCTCTGGAAGGTCAGGCCGAAGAAGGTGCGCAGCGGTGACTGGCTGATGCCGCTCGCGGGCAGGATGGTGGCGCCGCGGATGCCTTCACGCTCGGCGATGGCAAGGGCAGCGTCCGAGACTTCGTCGGTCACAATGGCGATGAGCAGTGAGTTCGTCATGGTCTTTACAGTGGGCAGTGGCGCGGGGGCGGATACTTGGGCTTGCGGCTCGTGCGCACAACGGCAGGCAACGCCGGACTCGGGACCGCAGCCGGGACACGAAGGTTCCGTGCGTGAATCTGCTCGCAGTCTAGCATCCCGCTCCCGGCGCTCTACATGCCGGGGCGTGGATCTGGCGGCATCGTTGCCGCCCAGGGGGCGAGCCGCTCGCAGGCAGACCGACGGCAGACGCGACTTCTTGCCGAGCAAGCCCGGCGGAGTCGCGATTGCCGGTTACCATCACACCCCCGAATCGCTCATAGAAGCCCCCTCGAATGCAAAAAGACCTCGCCGACGAACCCCGCAACGCCATCGTCGCCTCGGTGCAACGCCCGAATGTGAGCGACGCCGAGTTCGAAGCCTCGCTCGCCGAGTTACGCGAACTGGCGAAGACGCTGGGCTACCGGGTTGTCCAAACCTTTACCCAGAAGCGCGCCGGTTTTGACACCACGGGTTACCTGGGCGTTGGCAAGCGCCAGGAAGTACGCGACTTCGTCGCTGCCCAGTCGGGCCTTGAAGCGGCGCCGCTGGCCACGGTGCCGCGCACAGGCCCGATCGAGGCGCTGTTGGTCGATCACGAGATCTCGCCCTCGCAGGCGCGCAACCTCGAGCTGGAGACGGGCTGCGAGGTCATGGACCGCACCATGGTCATCCTCGAGATCTTTCACCGCAACGCGCGCTCGCGTGCTGCCAAGGCGCAGGTTGAGATCGCCCGGCTGGGCTACATGGCACCGCGTTTGCGCGAAGCGGCCAAGCTCGCCGGGCCGCAGGGGCGGCAGCGCAGCGGGGTGGGAGGCCGCGGTGCCGGCGAGTCGCACACCGAACTCGACCGCCGCAAGATTCGTGACCGCATTGCCGAACTGCAACTCGAGATCGTCGCGATGGAGGCCGAGCGCAAGACCCAGCGCGCGCGCCGCCAGGGGCGGCAGAGCCTCGCCAATGTGGCGTTGGTCGGCTACACCAATGCCGGCAAATCGACGCTGATGCGTGCGCTGACCGGCAGTGAGGTGCTGGTGGCCAACAAGCTCTTCGCCACGCTGGACACCACTGTGCGTACGCTTTACCCCGAAAGCGTGCCGCGTGTGCTCGTCAGTGATACCGTCGGTTTCATCAAGAACCTGCCTCATGGCCTGGTGGCCTCGTTCAAATCCACCCTGGACGAAGCGCTCGATGCGGCCTTGCTGCTGCACGTCATCGACGCGAGTGATCCGGGCTTCGAACGCCAGCTTGAAGTCACCGATACGGTGTTGGCCGAGATCAGCGCCGACGAGGTGCCTCGCATCCGCGTCTTCAACAAGATCGATCATGTCGGTGACGCCGACGCACAGGCCGAATGCGAAGCGGCGCTGCGCACGAAGTACCCGGGCTGCATCGTGATGAGCGCGCGCCGGCCCGAAGAGGTGGCCGCACTACGGCGGACGATCGTGGCGTTCTTCCAGCAGCATCTGGTCGAGACCGAGCTGTTGCTGCCTTGGTCCGCCCAGCAGTTGCGCAAGGAGATCTACGCGAACTGTGAGGTGCTGGAGGAAAGGGCCGAGGACGAAGGCGCGTTCTTCAGGCTGCGCGGAGAGCCCGAGGCAGTCGAGAGACTGCGCGGCCAATGCGTTAAATGCGGCCAAGGCGACCGTCCGGGCTGATCAGCAGGTGGGGCGCTACGGGCGCTCTCGCGCCCGCAGTACCTGATCAGGCGACCTCGTCGAGCGCCTTGCCCAGCGTGGCCACCGTGCGCTCGATGTTGTGCAGCTTGTCGAGCCCGAACAGGCCGATGCGGAAGGCCTTGTAGTCCGGGCGCTCGTCGCAGGCGAGCGGCACGCCTGCAGCCACCTGGAGGCCGGCGGCGGCAAATTTGGCGCCGGTCTTGATGCCGTCGTCGGTGGTGTAGCTGACCACCACGCCCGGAGCCTGGAAGCCGGGCGCGGCCACGCTCGGGAAGCCGCGCGCCTCGAGCAGGGCGCGCACGCGGGCGCCGAGCTCGAGCTGCTCGCCCTTCACCTTGTCAAAGCCGTAGGCCTCCGTCTCGCGCATCACGTCACGCAGTGTGACCAGGCCGTCGGTGGGCATGGTGGCGTGGTAGGCGTGGGCGCCACCCTCGTAGGTCTCCATGATCTGCAGCCACTTCTTGAGGTCGCAGGCGAAGCTGGTGCTGGTGGTGCCCTCGATGCGCTCGCGCGCGGCGGCGCTCAGCATCACCATTGCGCAGCAGGGGGAGGCGGTCCAGCCCTTCTGCGGCGCGCTCACCAGCACGTCGACGCCGGTGGCGGCCATGTCCACCCAGATTGCGCCCGAGGCGATGCAGTCGAGCACGAACAGGCCGCCGACCTCGTGGGTGGCATCAGCGACCGCGCGCAGGTAGTCGTCGGGCAGGATCATGCCCGCCGAGGTTTCGACGTGGGGGGCGAACACCACTTCCGGGCGCTGGTTGCGGATGGTGGCTACGACCTCGTCGATGGCGGCGGGGGCGAAGGGCGCCTGGGCTTCGTCGGCGATCTGGCGGGCCTTGAGCACCACGGCCTCGCTCGGGATGTTCCCTATCTCGAAGATCTGCGTCCAGCGGTAGCTGAACCAGCCGTTGCGGATCACCAGTGCCTTTTTGCCGGTGGCGAACTGGCGCGCGACCGCCTCCATGCCGAAGGTGCCGCTACCGGGCACGATGGCGACGGCCTGTGCGTGATAGACCTTCCTGAGCGTGGCCGACAGTTCGCGCATGACACCCTGGAAGGCCTGCGACATGTGGTTGAGCGAGCGGTCGGTATAGACCACCGAGTACTCGAGCAGGCCATCGGGATCGACGTTGGGCAACAGGGCGGGCATGGGGCCTCCAGCAATACGGGTAAGTCGGAAATCGGCTCGAACCGCTCGCGCGCACGGCCTGGGCGCCGGGCCGCCGTGGTGCGGACGAGTCGAGAAGCAAGCCGGGATTGTAACGGCTCGTTGATGCGGACGCTTCCGCAATGCAACACAACGTCCCGCGGCCACGGAGGATGGCGGCGGGGCGTGTCGTGGTGCTCGCGCAGGCTCAGTCTGCAGGCGAGGCGGTGTCGAGGCCGTCCAGAACCATCTCGTCGGGGTCGAAGCCCGGGGGCGGCGTGCGCGGCTGCAGGTTGAGCGCCTGCGCGACGAAGGCCGTCTGCGAGCGGACCACGTCGGTAGTGAGCGCGTTCTGGTGGGCGACGAAGAGCAGCGCGGTCATGAAGAAGACATGGTTGGCGATCTGCAGCAGGTCTGTCCGTTCGCCGCTGGGCTGGCGCGAGGTGATCATGGGCATCTCCCGGTGTTGCGGGCTTGTGGCATGTAGCGATGGGACGCACATTTGTGTGAATGGTTCATGCGCAGCGCGTGTCGGCCCACCCACGGTTCTCGGCAGGCGCGGCGCCAGCCGCGAGCGTTTGGTAAGGGGCCTTCAGCCATGTCGCCTTCAACCCCTCGCGGCTGGCGCCGCTCCCACGGCGGGCGATGCGCGCGG
>NZ_AMXB01000066.1:0-13333 GCF_000310125.2 Thauera sp. 27 | reverse complement strand
ACAGGCGCCGCAGCCGCGCCGCCCGCGAGTCCGCCCAGGCGGGCCAGGGTCTCGCGGCCGAGGCGCGCAGCGGCATCGGCCCGCTCGCTGTAGCGCCCGAGCCAGAAGAAGTTCTCCGCCACCCGGCTCGACAGCCCCAGCCTGCGCAGCCCGCCCGGAGGGGGCGCAAGCTGGCCGGGCACGATGTGCTGCGGTGGCCGCTCCACCGCGGTCGGGCTCAGCACCCAGGCGTCCTTGCTGCTGCCGCCCTGCTGCATGGACACGATACGCATGTCGGAGCCCGAAGCCACGCGCGTCAGCCCGCCGGGCAGCACCCGGAAGCCGTCGGCCCCGGCCGCCACGAAGACGCGCAAGGCCACGTTGCGGGCCACCATGCTGCAGCCCGGGAAGTCCGCCGAACGCCGTCCGTCGGCGCTGCGCTCGCCGGGCGCCTCGCCATCGACCGCAAGCACCGGGGCCTGCGAGATGTTCACCATCTCTTGGGCGACGAAGTCGAAAGGTCGGGCGGCAATGCGGGCGGCCAGCGCCGCCAGCTCGGCTTCCGGCAAGTCGCGGCAGAACACCGGTCCCGCGCCCAGCTTCGGGTAGGCCGGCTTCACCACCAGCTCACGCAGATGTTGCAGGGCGTAGTCGCGTGCCGCGGGCTCGCCGCACCACCAGGTCGCCACCGAAGGCATGCGCAGCTTCTGTCCCAGCACCGCCTCGCACAGGTGCGGCAGATAGCCGAGCAGGGCGCCGGTTTCGAGGATGCCGCTGCCGAGCGCATTGGCCACCGTCACCTTGCCCGCACGCACCGCGGCCACCAGCCCGGCAACCCCCAGTGCCGAATCCTCGCGCAGCTCGAGCGGATCGCACCAGATGTCGTCCACCCGGCGCAGGATCACGTGCACCCGCTGCAGGCCGTCGAGCGTGCGCAGGAAGACGGCCTCATCGCGCACGGTCAGGTCCTGGCCCTCGACGAGCGGGAAACCCATCTCGCGCGCCAGGAAGGCGTGCTCGAAGTAGGTCTCGTTGTAGGGGCCGGGCGTCAACACGACGATGAGGGGATCCTCGTCATCTCCCAGAGCGCCAGCCGGCGCCAGCGCCGCCAGGTTGTCGCGGAAGCGCTCGAAGAAGGGCACCAGCGGCTGCACCCCGGTCGCGCGGTAGAGCTCGGGCAGGGCACGTGCCAGCACGCTGCGGTTCTCCAGCGCGTAGCCGGCCCCGGACGGCGCCTGGGTGCGGTCGGCCACCACCCACCAACGCCCGTCAGGCGAGCGCGCAAGGTCGGCGGCGTACAGGTGCAGGAACAGGTCGCCCGGCTGCTTCGCCCCCACCAGCGGACGCAGGAAGCCACTGTGGCCGTAGATCAGCGCCGGCGGGATCAGCCCTTCCTGCAGCAGGCGCTGCTCGCCGTAGAGGTCGGCGAGAATGTGGTTGAACAAGGTGGCACGCTGGATGACGGCAGCCTCGATCTGCGCCCACTCCGAGGCCGGCAGCATGAAGGGCAGCAGGTCCAGCTCCCACGGGCGCTGGAAGCCACGCGGATCGGCATAGACGTTGTAGGTGATGCCGTTCTCATGGACCTGACGGCGCAAGGCGGCACGGCGCGCCGACAGCTCCTCGGGCGGCATCGCCGCCACGCCGTGGAAGAAGTCGCGCCAATGCGGCCGCACCACCACCACGCTGCCGATGCGCTGGCACAACTCGTCGTAGCGGTCGGGCCGTGCCGTATAGCCGGCGAGCAGTTCGGGCGGGCGCTGTAGCTGGACCTGCATGGACGCGCTCAGCCGCCCCTGCGGCGCAGATCAAGGGTGAAGGGGAAGTCGGCGTTGCTCTGCGCAGGTACGGGCTCGATCGCCCCCGGGGTGTGCCCCGTGGTGGTGAAGCGCGCCAGCCGCCGGCCTTCGGCCTCGTAGGGGTTGACGGGGTAGGTCTCGTGGTTGCGCCCGCCCGGATGCGCGACGTGATAGACGCAGCCCCCCATCGAGCGCCGCATCCAGCCATCGACCAGGTCGAACACCAGCGGCGCATGCACGCCGATGGTCGGGTGCAGGCAGGACGGCGGCTGCCACGCCCGGTAGCGCACGCCGGCGACGAACTCGCCGACCACACCGGTGGGCTGCAGCGGCACGGCGCGGCCGTTGCAGGTGAGCACATGGCGATCGTCATTGAGGCCGGACACCTTCACCTGCACACGCTCCACCGAGGAATCGACATAGCGCACGGTACCACCGGGCGCGCCCTCCTCGCCCATCACATGCCAGGGCTCGAGCGCCATGCGCAACTCGACATGCACACCACGCGCGGCGAACTCCCCGTACTTGGGGAAGCGGAACTCTAAGTGCGGCGCGAACCAGTCGAACTCGATCGGGTAGCCGAACTCACGCAGCTCGGTGACGACGTCGCGGAAGTCCTCCGCCACCCAGTGCGGCAACAGGAAGCGGTCGTGCAGTTCGGTGCCCCAGCGCCGCAGCCGGCCGGGCGCATAGGGCTGCTGCCAGAAGCGTGCGATCAGCGCGCGCAGCAGCAACTGCTGGGCGAGGCTCATGCGCGCGTGCGGCGGCATCTCGAAGGCGCGCAATTCCAGCAGGCCGAGGCGGCCGGTGGCAGTGTCCGGGCTGTAGAGCTTGTCGATGCAGAACTCGGCGCGATGGGTGTTGCCGCTGGCATCGATCAGCAGGTTGCGCAGCAGACGGTCGATGAGCCAGGGCGGTACCGCCGCGCCGGGCGCGGGGAACTGCTGGAAGGCCACTTCCAGCTCGTGCACCGAGTCGTGGCGAGCCTCGTCCACCCGCGGCGCTTGCGAGGTGGGGCCGATGAACAAGCCGGAGAACAGGTAGGACAGGCTGGGGTGGTTGTGCCAGTAGCTCACCAGACTGCGCAGCAGGTCGGGCCGGCGCAGGAAAGGCGAATCGGCCGGCGTGGCGCCGCCGAGCACGAAGTGGTTGCCACCGCCGGTGCCGGTGTGGCGGCCGTCGAGCATGAACTTCTCGGTCGACAGGCGCGACTGGTGAGCCTCCTCGTAGAGCGTGGTGGTGCGCTCCACGAGCTCGTCCCAGCTCGCCGCAGGGTGGATGTTGACCTCGATCACGCCCGGGTCGGGGGTGATGCGGAAGTTCGCCAGGCGCGGGTCTGCGGGCGGCTCGTAGCCCTCGAGCACCACCGGCAGCTCGAACTCGGCCGCGGTGTCCTCGATGGCGGTGACGATCTCGAGATAGTCCTCCAGCGCCACCGTCGGCGGCATGAACAGGTAGAGCAGGCCGCCACGCGGTTCGGCACACAGTGCGCTGCGTGTGATCCAGGCGGCGGATTCGTGCGGGTTCGGGCGACGGGCGGGATCGATGCGTTCGTCACGCGTCGCCAGCTCGGCCTCGGCCGCGCCGGGCAGCGGCATGGCAGCCCCACCCTGCGCGCCCTCGGCCTCATGAAAGCCGGCATGCTCGACGCGGCCGGGCGTCCAGCCGCCACCGTGGGCAGTGAAGCCAAGGCCGCTGTCGGCGCCGATGGTGGCGCTGGCCGCACCGCCGAACGGGCGCAATTGCTGGCGCAGTTCGGCATGGGCGGGCAGCACCGGGAAGGCCTGGTTGGGGTCGGCGGCGTGAACCCACGGGTAGTCGCCCTTGGCCGCCCACGGCTGCGAATCCAACGGCAGGCGATAGCCGATCGGCGAGTCGCCGGGAACCAGGTACAGACGCTCGGCACGCAGGAACCACGGCCCGCTCTGCCAGCGCGGACTGCGACCCGCGATGCCATTGTGCTGGCGCACGATCGGCAGCACGTGGCCGATGACCTGCTTGAGCCCCTGGTCGAAGACCTTGGCCAAGCGCGCGCGCTCGAGCGGATCATCCACGCGCGCGTCGTGCGGATCGACATTGGCCGGCAGCCGGCGCTCGCGCCACAGGTAGTACCAGGCGTCCTCGAAGGCCGGCATCATCCATTGCGTATCCACGCCCAGGCGCTCGCCGACGCGGGCGAGGAAGCGCGCCGCCATGGCCTCGTCCACCGCGGTGCCGGAGAGTTCGCGCGCAAACAGCGCCGGGTTGCGCCAGATCGGTTCGCCGTCACGGCGCCAGTAGCAGTTCAGCGACCAGCGCGGCAGCTGCTCGCCGGGGTACCACTTGCCCTGGCCGAAATGCAGCAGGCCTTGCGGCGCATAGTGGTCCTTGAGGCGGAACATCAGGTTCTCGGCCAGGGTGCGCTTGCTCGGCTTGCTCGTGTCGCGCTGCTGCGGATCGAGCGCATCGCTGTTCCAGGCCGCGCCGTCGCGGTCGTCGAGCGACACGAAGGTGGGCTCGCCGCCCTGGGTGAGGCGAACGTCGTTGACGTTCAGGTCGCCGTCGATGCGCTGCCCCAGGACCTCGATTGCCGCCCACTGTTCGTCGGTGTAGGGCTTGGTGACGCGTGGCGCCTCCCACACGCGTTCGACCCGCATGTGGTGTTCGAACTCGCACTCGCACTCGTCGGTGAAGCCCGTGATCGGCGCAGCGGACGAGGGCTCTGGGGTGCACGCCACCGGGATGTGGCCCTCGCCGGCAAACAGCCCCGATGTCGGGTCGAGCCCGACCCAGCCCGCACCGGGCAGGTACACCTCGCACCAGGCGTGCAGATCGGTGAAATCGACCTCGGTGCCCGATGGACCGTCGAGCGATTTCACATCGGGCGTGAGCTGGATCAGGTAGCCGGACACGAAGCGCGCCGCCAGCCCGAGGTGGCGCAGCAACTGCACCAACAGCCAGGCCGAGTCGCGGCACGAGCCGCTGGCCAGGGTGAGCGTCTCCTCCGGCGTCTGCACGCCGGGCTCGAGGCGCACCAGGTAGCGGATGTCCTGCTGCAGGCGCTGGTTGAGGGCGACCAGGAAGTCGACGCTGGCCCGGGGCGTGCGCGGTATCGCGGCCAGATAGTCGTCGAACCTCGGGCCCAGCGCATCCGCCGGCGCATGCAGGCGGTAGGGCGCCAGCTCCACGCCAAGCCCCTCGTCGTAGGCGAATGGGATCTTTTCCGCTTCAGGCTCGAGAAAGAAGTCGAAGGGGTTGATGACCGACATCTCGGCCACCAGATCCACCTCGATGCGCAACTCGGTCGTCTTCTCGGGGAAGACCAGGCGGGCGAGATAGTTCGACTGCGGGTCCTGCTGCCAGTTGATGAAGTGCGTGCCCGGCTCGACCTTCAGCGAATAGGCATGGATGGGGGTGCGGGAGTGCGGCGCCGGGCGCAGGCGCACGAGTTGCGGCGACAGGGCCACGGGACGGTCGTAGCGGTAGTGGGTGACGTGGTTCAGTTTGACGTGGATGGACACGGAGCCCTCGCGGCGTGCAGGTGGTCGATACAAGCTCGACAGCAAGATTCGTGCAACCGACAAACCAACCGCAGCACAAGGCATCGCCAGCAGCAGGGGGCGGTTTTTCGCGGACTGGCGCACCACGCCCGCCCGCACGCGCACCAGGTTGGTGCCTGGCACCATCGCGCTGCGCCAACGGCGAGCCTTGCATCGTCCGAGCGCCCTGCGCCGATGCAGCAAGTCGTGTCATTGCCCGGCAACCCTCACCTACCCTGCCTTGTCCACCCTCCGTTGCCGTTACACTCGTGGGCTCGTCTGCCCTCTAACGATGCCCGCCAGCACATCATCATCCCTGCCGCGCGCCCTGGCGCTCGCCTACGCCCTGCTCGTCGCCTATGCCTGCCTGCATCCGCTGACCGGATGGCGCGACAGCGGGCTGCCGGCGTTCGACTGGTTGTGGGCGCCATGGCCGCGCTACTTCATCGTCGAGGACTTCCTGTTCAACATCCTCGGCTACCTGCCGCTCGGCTTCCTGTTCGCCGCCGCGCTGCCGCAAGGCTGGGGCATGGCGCGCAAGCTGGCGGTGGCAACGGTACTCGCAGGCCTGTTCAGCTTCGGCCTGGAAGCGGCGCAGAACTACCTGCCCACCCGCGTCGCCAGCAACCTCGACCTGGGCGGCAACATCGCGGGCGCACTGGTGGGCGCACTGCTTGGCGCACGCTGGGGCGGCGCCTTGTTCGGCCCGCAAGGCCGGCTGCAACGCTGGCGGGCGCAATACGTCATCGGCGGACGCAGCGGCGAGGCCGGGCTGGTGCTGCTGGGCCTGTGGCTGCTCGGCCAACTCACCGCCAACGACTTGCTGTTCTCCAGCGGAGACCTGCGCAGCCTGCTCGGCATCCCTGCCCCCCTGCCCTTCAGTCCGGAACGCTTCATCGCCTTCGACACCGCGCTCACCGCCAGCGCACTGCTCGCCGTGGGCCTGTTCGCGCGCTGCATGACACGCGGCGCCAACCCGGCCCCCGTACTGCTGGTGCTCGGCCTGGGCGTGCTCGCCAAGACGCTTGCCACGTGGACCTTCTTCGAACCCGCCGCGCCGCTGGCCTGGCTCACCCCCGGCGCCGAACGCGGCATGATGATCGGCGCTGCCCTGCTGCTGCCCTGCCTGCTGCTGCCGCGCTATGCACAGCACGCGCTGGCCGGCGCCGGCCTGTTGCTGGCCACGGCGCTGGTCAACCTGATCCCGGAGAACCCTTACCTGCCCTACAACCAGCAGCTCACCAGCTACAGCAACTTCCTCAACTTCCACGGCCTCACCCAGCTGGTCGACAGCCTGTGGCCCTACCTGGCACTGGCCTATCTGTCCGCGCTCGGGCTGTGGCGCGGCGAACGCCTCGCCAGCCCGGCACACCCGCGCCGGCGCCACCTATAATGGCCGCCAGCGCAGCGCCCCCGCCGCTGCCCCGCCCAAGAGAGATGGCATGAGCTACTTCAAACACCACGTTTTCTTCTGCTGCAACCAGCGTCCGGCAGGTGAGTCCTGTTGCAACGACCATCGCGCCAGCGAGTTGCAGACCTACGCCAAGGAACGCACCGCAGCGCTCGGCCTCAAGGGCCAGGGCAGCGTGCGCGTCAACAAGGCGGGTTGCCTGGGACGCTGCGACGACGGCCCGGTGATCGTCGTGTACCCGGACAACGTCTGGTACACCTACGTCGACAAGGAAGACATCGACGAGATCATCGACAGCCACCTGCGCGAAGGCCGCATCGTCGACCGCCTGCGCCTGCCCGAGGGCGCGGCATGAGCCGGCCGCTGCCCACCGAGCCCGCCCTGCTGCGCGGCCCCGCCGGCCACATCGAAGCACTCATCGACGCCCCCGAGGCGGTCAAGGGCATCGCCCTGGTATGCCACCCGCACCCGCTCTTCGGCGGCGCCAACACCAACAAGGTGGCGCACACCCTGGCGCGGGCCTACCGCGACCTCGGCTACGCCGTGATCCGTCCCAACTTCCGCGGTGTGGGCAAGAGCGAGGGCACGCACGACCATGGCGAGGGCGAGACCGAGGACATGCTGGCGGTGATCAGCTGGGCCGAATCGCGCTGGGGGGCGAAGCCGCTGGCGCTGGGCGGCTTCTCTTTTGGCGGCTACGTGCAGGTACGCGTCGCCAACCGCCTGGCCGACGGCATCGCACCGCCGCGCCAGCTCGTCCTCGTCGGCATGGCCGCGGGCGACACCACCGGCAGCGGACGCAGCTACGACACCCCCGCGCTGCCGAAGAACATCCCCGCCCTGGTCATCCACGGCGAGCACGACGAAACCGTGGCGCTGGCCAACGTGCTCGACTGGGCGCGACCGCAGGAGCAGCCCATCGTGGTCGTCCCGGGCGCGGACCACTTCTTCCACGGAAAGCTGCACCTCATCCGCGAGCTGATCGCACGCAACGTCGATCCCGCCTGAGCGGCGCACCCAGGTGCGGGGTAAGGGAGCGGCGGGAGACCTGAGCGAATGCAAGGCTTCGGGGTTTCCCTGCGCCCCCAAGCCTCGAGCGCGGCCTCAGAGGGCATCGGCATCTCCGATCAGCATGATTCTGGGCTTGTTCAACACATCCTGGAGGAAGGCATTGCGCTCCGACCTCTTCGCCTGCCATTCGCTTGCGCTCATCACCTTGGGGTTGATCTCGCGTCCGAGCGCAGCTTGCGCCTCATAGGTCGCATCCACGATCTCAGCGAAGCCGGCATCGCCAACCACCATGAGGTCGATGTCGCTCCCGGCACGCTCCGTACCGCTAGCCATGGAGCCGAAGATGAAAGCCGCATCGATCCGGTCGACGAGCGGAGCGAGGCTGAGCCGCAAGGCATCGGCCAGGCCAATGGTCTTTCTGATCAAGGCCTGCAACTCCGGGAACACCGGGTGCGCGGTGTTCGCACAAAACCGCACCTGGTTGCCCACACGCTCGGCACGCAGCAGCCCGGCGTCGCAAAGCGCATCCAGCTCCTTCTTGAGCGTTCCGGGTGCGGCCCCAATTACCCGGGCAAGTTCGCGTAAATGAATCTGCTGCTCGGGTCGCATGAGCAGCAGCCCCAACACCCTGCGCCGGTACTGGTTAGGGAAGAGCAGGTCGGAAAGGCCAGATTCTGTTTTCACAATGGAAACGGTCGTTGCCTGTTGAGAAACAATTGCATTGTACGGCAGGGGAACGCAGTTGGGAGAAAACGGGAAACGGGGTCAGCCCTCGATTACGCTGCCGCCGGGCGTTCGCCCACAAGCTCTCCGGTTTCCCTAATGTCGGCGGCCTGCGGCGTGGCGTATCGTGTTCTTCACCCCTAGGGAGACACGCCACCATGAAACTGCTCGCCTCGCTCACCAGCCCCTACGCCCGCAAGATCCGCATCATCCTCGCCGAAAAGGCATTGCCTTTCGAGCTGGTGGTGGATTCGCCCTGGGAGGTCAACACCCGCATCCCCACGCTCAACCCGCTGGGCAAGGTGCCGGTGCTGATCACCGCCACCGGAGAAACCTTCTTCGACTCCCCGGTCATCGCCGGCTACCTGGAAACCCTCGCCGCGCCGCCTGCCCTGCTGCCGGCCGACGCGCTCGACGCCGTGCGCGTGCGCCAGACCGAGGCCCTCGCCGACGGCGTGACCGATGCCGCGGTCGCCGCCTTGCTCGAATCGCGCCGCCCTGACGGCGAACGCAGCGCACGCGAGATCGAACGCCAGAAAGACAAGATCGACCGCGGCCTGGCCGAACTCGAGCGCCGCCTCGACGACCGCCACTGGTTCAACGGCAGCGCCATGCAACTCGGCGACATCGCCGTGGGTGTCGCCCTCGCCTACCTCGACCTACGCTTTCCCGACCTCGACTGGCGCAGCCGCCACCCCGGGCTGGTCCCCTTCGCCGACCGCCTGTTTGCGCGGCCCAGCTTCGCTAACACCCAGCCGCCGGCGGGGTGACGCGGGGATCATGGCGCGCAGAGGCGATGTCTCCACGGACTTCGATCGCGAAGGGCTCGAACGCTTCGACAACCTCCTCAGAGCGAGACGCGCTGTGGAAGCGGTCGATACCGCGGACTTCGACCGCGCCAGAGGCCGGATTGCCGACTGCCGCAGCAGACTACGTGCGCGCGATGCGCTGCATCTGGCCGTATGCATGCGCTTGAGCGCGACACTGTGCACAGCGGACGACACGCTGGCGCGGACGGCAGACAAGGTCGGCGTGACCGTGCAGCGGGCGGGGTGAGCAGATGAAAGACCTGATCCCGGGATCTCTCTCCTACCCCTGCCGATTCAACCACTCCGAAAACTCCGCCACCGTCAGGATCGGAATCGGGAAGTCCGCCTTGACCGCATGAAGGTCGCCGTCCCCGCTGACAAGCGCATCGGCCTCGGCAGCAACCGCCAGTGCCAGAAAGACCACATCGTCGGGGTCCCGAATATCCGGAAGCCCCTCAGGCGGCGTCTCGATGCCGACGGTCTCGACATAGGGCAAAAACTCAGCCAGCAGCGCCTCCTGCTCGTCACGCGACAGCTTGAACTTCGGATAGTTGAGCACACGCAACAGCTCGCCGACCGTATCGCGACTCGCCAGCGGAACACAGCGCCCACCCTGCCAGGCCTCGCGCAGCCAGGCGAAGCAGCCGCAGGAAAAGATCAATGCCGACACCAGGCAGTTCGTGTCGAGCACGACGCGCGGCCGCGTCATGCGTGTTTTCTCGCCCAGGCAATCGCATCCTCGACATCATCCTGCGTGATGCCGAGCGCCTCGAGCTTCGCCCGCACGGCATCGGCCTGCTGCAGCCGGACCGGCGTCAGCACGATCTTTCCATCCTGGACCGTGACGTCGTAGTAGTCGGCTTCGCCCACGCGCTGGACGATGGCCTTGGGCAAGGTGACCTGGTTCTTGCTCGTACGCTTGGCCAACATGACCGCCCCCGAAAAGTAATGAAGTAAGGAAATTGATATTAGCCTCTTCGCGGCGGGAAAGCACTGATGCACAACCCTGATCCCTCGCGCAGGTGCAGCGGGTGGGGTGAGCAAATGAAAGACCCCAGGCCCCCTATGAAGCCAACCAGTTCTCCACCACCAACCCCGGAACACGACCGAACTCCCTCACGTTGTCGGTCACCAACATGGCACCCAATGCAAGCGCCTGCGCGGCAATCCAGAGATCGTTGCCGCCTATCGGCGTGCCCTGGCGCTCGAGCGCGGCGCGAATGCATGCGTAGTGCCCACTCACCGTCGCATCGAGCGGTGGCACCGCAAGACCCGCCACGACCTCATGCAACCGCGCGCGGTTGCGCTCGACCTGCGCGCTCTTCTCCACGCCGGTTTCGAGTTCGCCGAGCACGATGGGCGAGACCACGATCGAAGAAGCCGGCACGGACTCGAGCCGCGTTCGCACCGCCGGGTGCGCCTTCAGCGCGGCGTTGAAGATATTGGTATCGAGAAGATAGTGCATGTCCGATCATTCCCAGCCCGCAACCGACTCTGGCGGCGCATCGGCCGGCTCGGCCAGATCCAGCCCGCCCTCCCGCCAGCAGCGTCGGAAGACGTCTGCCGCCGAGCGCGCCGCATCGGGCACCAATCGAGCCACCACCCGCCCTCGCCGAGTGATCGCCACTTCCTCACCACTCTCGACCGCTGCCAGCAGCGCTGAAAACTGACTCTTGGCTTCGACTACCGCTACAGTACGCATGGCGACTCTCCAGATGACCACATGGACAGATCATAGCAGTGCGTCCGCTTTCTCGGGGGTGGGCAAATGAAAGACCTGACTCAGGTGACACCACGCACCAAGTTCGCCAGCGCCGCGGGGATCATGGCGCGCCGGGGCGATGTGTCGACGGACCTCCATCGCAAGGGGCTCGAGCGCTTCGACAAGCTCGTCAGTGCGCGACTCGCTGTGGAAGCGGTCGACACCGCGGACTTCGACTGCGCCAGAGGCTGGATTGCCGACTACCGCAGCGGACTACGTGCGGGCGATGCGCTGCATCTGGCCGTATGCATGCGCCTGAGCGCGACACTGTGCACAGCGGACGCCACGCTGGCGCGGGGGGCAGACAAGGTCGGCGTGGCTGTGCAGCGGGTGGGGTGAGCAAATGAAAGACCTGACCCCAAGCCCCCACCCGAACCCCCACTCACTCCGCCAGCAAGGCTCTGAGGTCCTTGAGCATCAGGAACAGGTGGTAGGGGTCGGTGGGGCTTGGCTCGAACTCCCAGGACGCGTACCACTGCCGAGCGGCCTCGTCTTTAGCGTGAACCAGCACGCAACGAATGCCCGCGATTTCGGCAGCTTGGGCAGTGCGCAGCAGCGCATCCTTGAGCAGCGCCTTGCCCAGGCCAATCCCCTGGTGATCACGATCCACGGCGAGTCGCGCCAGAATCATTACCGGAACCGGATGCCGGGCCAGACCCTTCCTGACGCGTGCAGGGGCTTCCCCCGAGTCGACGCTGCCGACTGCGAGACTGTAGAAGCCCACCACCTTACTGCTCAGACAACAAACGTAAGTCTGCGCACTGTTCGCCTTCTGGCTGACGAGCGCATAGCGCTGCAGGAACTGGTTGAGCGCAGGCTGCCCGCAGTCGAACGCCTCTGTCGAATCCGCTGGCGAGAGTTTGCGGACCGGCTCATACCCTGCACTCAATCCAGAACCCCAGGTTCGCCCAGTAGTTTCTTCAGGCGCGGCTTGACTTGCACAGGACGGTCCAGCGCTTGCTGAAAGGCCTGCCATCGCTCGTCGTCCAGCGCGAATCGACGACGGTCCGCCAAGGCCTGGTCGGCCGCAATGACGCCAGCCTCCAGCAGAAACTCGCTGACGTTCTTGTGACAGGAACGTGCAGCTTCCTGCAAGAGTTGTTTGACGGCGCTGCTTGCGCGGACATCGATCCGTTCGGTTTTGGAGAGGCTTGGGGTGCTCACGGCAAGCTCCATGTTCTGAAACTGACCCCATCATAGCGTCCGGATGGTGTACTGACAAGCTAAGCTCAGGCCGCAGTTGTGTGAGTTGTGAGCAAATGAAAGACCTGACCCCAAGCCCCCCACGCGCAGGTGCAGCGGGTGGGGTGAGCAAATGAAAGACCCCAGGCCCCTATGAAGCCAACCAGTTCTGCACCACCAACCCCGGAACACGACCGAACTCCCTCACGTTGTCGGTCACCAACATGGCACCCAATGCAAGCGCCTGCGCGGCAATCCAGAGATCGTTGCCGCCTATCGGCGTGCCCTGGCGCTCGAGCGCGGCGCGAATGCATGCGTAGTGCCCACTCACCGTCGCATCGAGCGGTGGCACCGCAAGACCCGCCACGACCTCATGCAACCGCGCGCGGTTGCGCTCGACCTGCGCGCTCTTCTCCACGCCGGTTTCGAGTTCGCCGAGCACGATGGGCGAGACCACGATCGAAGAAGCCGGCACGGACTCGAGCCGCGTTCGCACCGCCGGGTGCGCCTTCAGCGCGGCGTTGAAGATATTGGTATCGAGAAGATAGTGCATGTCCGATCATTCCCAGCCCGCAACCGACTCTGGCGGCGCATCGGCCGGCTCGGCCAGATCCAGCCCGCCCTCCCGCCAGCAGCGTCGGAAGACGTCTGCCGCCGAGCGCGCCGCATCGGGCACCAATCGAGCCACCACCCGCCCTCGCCGAGTGATCGCCACTTCCTCACCACTCTCGACCGCTGCCAGCAGCGCTGAAAACTGACTCTTGGCTTCGACTACCGCTACAGTACGCATGGCGACTCTCCAGATGACCACATGGACAGATCATAGCAGTGCGTCCGCTTTCTCGGGGGTGGGCAAATGAAAGACCTGACCCCAAGCCCGCATGAGCCCGCATGCAAAGCCCGTGCAATGCAAAGCCCGCACGCGCCGAGCCGCACGCCCCTTTGTCACATGTTGACAGCCCGCCTCGGGGTGTTTGTCACATTCCGCCCTGTATTCGTGTCACATCGGCGGCAATGCGTCACGAAAACCGGGGTTTTCTGGGCTGGCACGGGGGTTGCTAAGTAACCGGTCACTGAGCGGCGTTCTTTGCCCGCCCGCGCCCACGCGGAACAATCCCTCCCACATTCATCAGGGAGGA
>NZ_AMXB01000065.1:0-14231 GCF_000310125.2 Thauera sp. 27 | reverse complement strand
CGGCGGGGGCATGGCCGGCGGCCCGCCACGCTCGGCGGGTGCTCGCGCTGGCGGGGTGTGCGCAGCCCTCGATGGCGCCTTCCATCAACGCGGCGGCGGCGCGCGTGCTCGACGCCGTGGGGGTATCGATGTCCGAGGCGCCAGGCGCCGGCTGCTGCGGCGCGGTGCGCTTCCACCTCCATGACCAGGAGGGCGCGCGCGACGATGCGCGACGCAACATCGACGCCTGGTGGCCTGCCATCGAGTCCGGCGCGATCGAAGCCATCGTGATGACCGCTTCCGGCTGCGGGGTCCAGGTGCGCGACTACGGGCATCTGCTGCAGCACGACCCCGCATATGCCGACAAGGCCGCGCGGGTGAGCGAGCTGACGCGCGACATCGCCGAGGTCGTGGCCGCCGAGGCCGATGCGCTTGTTGCTGCGCTCGGCGCGCGCGCGCTGCCGCGGCGTCGCCTGGCCTGGCATGCGCCCTGCACGCTGCAGCATGGGCAGCGCATCCGCGGCACCGTGGAGCGCTTGCTGGCGTCGGCCGGCTTCGAGCTGACTCCCGTGCGTGACGCTCACCTGTGCTGCGGTTCGGCGGGCACCTATTCCCTGCTTCAGCCCGAGCTGTCGACGCGTTTGCGCGACGACAAGCTCGATGCGCTGCAGGCAGGTGGCGCGGGGCTGATCGCTTCGGCCAACATCGGCTGCATATCCCACCTTCAGGGCGGGACAGGGACGCCGGTGCGGCACTGGGTCGAGCTTGTCGACGATTGCCTGGCCGGGCGTGAGCCAGGCGTTGGCGGCTGAACGTGAAATAAATCACGCCGCCGCAGGTCGCCCGGTCTGGTTGACCGCGTGCCGCCTCTGCCGCCCTGCCGGCGCCCTTGCTATGATGCTTCGTCACCATGCCTTGGGCTGCATCTTCTTCGATGTCATTCACCGCCGAGACCTGCGTCGCCATGCACACGGGCGACCGCAAGGAACAACAGGACCGCGTGGGCCTTTTCGGGCATCCGACCAGGCCCGGCATGATGATGGCCGTGCTCGCCGACGGCATGGGGGGGCACAGCGGTGGTGCCATGGCCGCCGAGCAGGTGCTGTTGCGCGCACGGCAGAACTTCGAGGCCTACGCGCCCCTGCACGAAACCCCCCAGCACCTGCTCGGCAGCGTGATCGACGAGGCGCACACGGTCATCAAGCTCACCCGCTTCACCAGCGAGCAGGATCCGCACAGCACAGCCGTTGTCTTCATGCTCCAGCAAGGCAAGGCGTACTGGGCGCACTGCGGTGACTCGCGCATCTACCATTTCCGCGGCGTACGCACGGTGTCGCGCAGCGCAGACCACTCGCTGGTGGGCGAGCTGCAGCGCAAGGGGCGCCTGGACGAAGCCGGCGCCCTCAACCATCCTCAGCGCAACGTGCTGCTCGCCTGCCTTGGCAGCGAGCGCGAACCGCGCATCGAGTACGGCAGCGAAGAGGCGCCCGTTGCCGGCGACTGTTTCCTGCTGTGCTCCGATGGTCTGTGGGCCTACTTCAGCGATACCGAGCTCGCTTCGACGCTGCAGGAGCTGGCGCCGCGGGCGGCGGCGGAGCGCCTGATCGCGCTTGCGCGCCAGCGCGCCTGCGGCAGCGGCGACAACATCTCGCTTGCCATCATCAAGCTCGTTCCTGCCGCGCCCAAGAGCGCGCTGCCGCCGCTGCGCTGACCCATTGCAGGGCCTTGCCGCGCTGCGAGCGCGGGGCCCGCTCCCCCTTCTGGTGCATTTGGATGATTGCATAGGCCGCGAATGCCGTTAATATGGCTTTCGTGTCGGCCCCATGCGCCTTGAGCGCGGGGCAGGGAGAGATCAACAATAGGGCGGCCGACGCGTCTTTCGATTGCAATTTCATACTGTTCTACAGGGAGGACTACGCCCATGCCTCTGGTCATCGGAGTGCTAGCGGAGACCCATCCCGGCGAGCGACGCCTGTCCGTCGTGCCGGATGTGGTCAAGAAGTATCAGGGCCTTGGCGCCCAGGTGGTGATGCAGAAGGAGGCGGGCAAGGCCGCGCACTTCCGCGATACCGATTTTGCCGATGTGAGCTTCGTCGATAGCGCAGAAGCGGTTGCTGCCGCGGCCGACGTGGTGCTGTGCGTGCAGGCCCCGCCGGCCGCCATCATCGGTGCCATGAAGCCGGGCAGCGTGCTGTGCGGCATGCTGCAGCCGTGGGCGAGCGCCGAGCGTGCGCAACAGCTCATCGACGGCCAGATCAGCGCGTTTGCGCTCGAGCTGCTGCCGCGCATCTCGCGCGCGCAGAGCATGGACATCCTGTCGAGCCAGGGGGCGGTCGCCGGCTACGAGTGCGCGCTGATCGCCGCTGACCACTCGCCCAAGTTCTTCCCCATGCTGACCTACGCCGCCGGCTCCATCCGCCCGGCCAAGGTACTGGTGATCGGCGCCGGCGTGGCCGGTCTGCAGGCGATCGCCACTGCGCGCCGCATCGGTGCCATGGTCGAGGCCTATGACGTGCGTCCCGAGACGCGCGAACAGATCGAGTCGCTCGGCGCCAAGTTCGTCGACACCGGCGTGTCGGCTGCGGGTACGGGCGGTTATGCGCGCGAACTCACCGACGAGGAAAAGGCCAAGCAGGCCGAACGCCTGGCCAAGGCCGTGGCGCAGTGCGACGCACTCATCACCACCGCGGCGATCCCGGGCAAGAAAGCACCCAAGATCATTACCGCCGACATGATCGCGCGCATGAAGCCGGGCGCCGTGGTCGTCGACATGGCGGCCGAGACCGGCGGCAACGTCGAGGGCACGGTCGCCGGCGAGAAGGTGTGGATCAACGACGTGCTCGTGATCGGCCCCACCAACATTCCCAGCCGCATGCCGGTGCATGCGTCCGAGATGATCGCCAAGAACCTGTTCAATTTCATCTCGCCCTTCGTCAAGGACGGCGCACTTGCGCTCGACTGGCAGGACGAGGTGCTCTCAGGCAGCTGCCTGACGCATGCGGGCGAGCTTCGCCACGCCGGCGTCAAGGCCGCGCTGGGCCTGTAAGGAGGACACGCCATGGATGGCTTTACCGCGCTGTACATCTTCGCGCTGGCCGCGTTCACCGGATACGAGGTGATTTCGCGCGTGCCGGTGATCCTGCATACCCCGCTGATGTCGGGGTCCAACTTCGTGCACGGTGTCGTGCTGATCGGCGCCATGGTCGCGCTCGGTCACGCCGACCCGGAAGACCCGGTGCAGCTGGTGATCGGCTTCTTCGCCGTGTTCCTCGGTGCGGCCAATGCCGCCGGTGGCTACATCGTCACCGAGCGCATGCTGGGCATGTTCAAGGCCGGCGGCCGCAAGGAAGGGGGTGCCAAATGACGTCTAACTGGTTCGTGAGCATGGCGTACTTCATCGTCGCCGTGGTCTTCATCCTCGGCCTCAAGGCCATGGCCTCGCCGGTGACGGCGCGCAAGGGCATCGTGTGGGCGGGCTTCGCCATGGTCGGCGCGACCGTGGTGACCTTCTTCATGCCCGGCCTTAACAACGTTGGCCTGATGGTGCTGGCGATCGTGCTCGGTGGCGGTGCCGCCTGGTACAGCGGCAAGATCGTCAAGATGACCGACATGCCGCAGATGGTCGCTATCTACAACGGCATGGGCGGCGGCGCGGCGGCGGGCATCGCCGCGATCGAGCTGGTGCGCGGCGTGCAGCACGACGCCATCACCTCGACCCTGCTTGCGCTGGGCGCGATCATCGGTGCGGTCGCCTTCTCCGGCTCGTGCGTGGCCTTTGCCAAGCTGCAGGGCCTGATGAACAAGGCGATCCGCCTGCCGCAGCAGAACAACGTGAACTTCTTCCTGACCTTGCTGACCTTCGGCGTGGGCCTGACCGTGGCCTACTCCGATTCGCCCGGCGGCTTCGAGATCTTCCTGTTCTTCGTGCTCGCGCTGGCGCTCGGCGTGGTGCTGGTGATGCCGATCGGCGGCGCCGACATGCCGGTGGTGATCTCGCTGCTGAACGCCTTCACCGGCCTGGCGGTGGGCTTCAAGGGCTTCGTGATCGGCAACCCGGCGCTCATCGTGGCCGGTATCGTGGTCGGCGCCTCGGGCATGCTGCTCACCCAGCTCATGGCCAAGGCGATGAACCGCCCGATCAAGAACATCATCTTCACTCCGCTCACCGGTGCGGCGGCCGAAGGTGGCGAGGCGGTCGAAGGCACGATGCGCGAACTGTCGTCGATGGACGCGGCGGCACTGATGCGCTACGGCCAGAAGGTCATCATCGTGCCGGGCTACGGCATGGCGGTGGCCGGCGCCCAGCACAAGGTGTGGGAGATGGCGCAGCTGCTCGAGGAGGGCGGCGTCGAGGTGGTGTTCGCGATCCATCCGGTCGCGGGCCGCATGCCGGGCCACATGAACGTGCTGCTGGCCGAGGCCGGCGTGCCCTACGACAAGATCTTCGACCTCGACGAGATCAACGCCGACTTCGCGCAGGCGGACGTGGCGCTGGTGATCGGCGCCAACGACGTGGTGAACCCGGTGGCGCGCACCGACAAGTCGAGCCCGATCTACGGCATGCCGATCCTGAATGCCGACATGGCGCAGAACGTCATCGTGGTCAAGCGCGGCAAGGGTGCCGGCTACTCGGGTATCGAGAATGCCCTGTTCTACAAGGATAACTGCCGCATGCTCTACGGCAGCGCGCAGGAAGCCATCGGTGAAGTGATCCAGCACGTGAAGGCGCTGGAGGTCTGACGCGTTCTGCCCCGCCGCCAGTTTGCGGCGGGGTGCTCAAGTCTGACTGGCATCGGGCCGTTACCGGAACCATGTGTTCCCGGGAGCGGCCCGATGCGTTTCTTGCCTCTGTTGATGTCGATGATTCTGATGCTTGCCGCTGGGCAGGTACATGCCCAGGCCGACGGTGCTGCCGGCATCGATGACGCTGCCGTCGATGGGACTCCGGAGGGGGCAGAAACAGCGAATCAAGGCGCCGACGGGCGCGAGCCGCCCGAGTGGCGCAGCACCGCGGGCTACCCATTCCCGGCGCTGGCCGACACGGTGGCGCGCATGCAGAACGTGGCGCACGCCATGCGGCTGCGGGATTACTGCGCCGATCGCCGCGTGTCAGACGAATTCGTGCGTGCCCGCTTGCAGCGCTTCAGTCAGCTCACCGGGCGCGAGGAAACCTGCACCACGCTGCTCGACTACTGAGCGGCGCTGGCCAGGAAAGCGGCGAACTCTTCTGCGCGGAGCGGGCGGCCGAACAGCGGGCCCTGCTGCAGTTGGCAGCCGAGGGCGCAGAGGAAGGCTTGCTGCCCAGGGTCTTCGACGCCGCGGGCGTAGATCTCGAGCCCGAGCGTGGTCGCCAGGCTGCCCACGGCCTCGACGACGGCCTCGCTATCTTCGTCCTTGCCTACGCCGCGGACGAGGGCAGGGTCCAGTTTCAGGGCCTTCACCGGGTAGCGGCGCAAACGGGGTATCGAAGACAGGCCGCGCCCGAAGTCATCAACTGCAAGGCGGATACCGATCTCGCTCAGGCGGTCCAGGGTTGCGCTCAGCTCGGAGCCCTGTTCTTCCAGGATTTTTTCGTCGAGATCGAGTTCGAGCCGATCGGCGGACAGGCCGGTTGCGCGCAAGGTGACCGCAACGCGTTCGGCGAAGTCGCCGTGGATCAATTGCTCGAGACCGACGTTCACCGTGAGGCGCGGCGGCCTGCCCCCCGCGACCGCTGGCCAGTCATGGGCCAGTCGGCAAGCCGTACGCAGGACCCAGTCGCCCAGGCGAGCGAGCAGGACCGGGTCGCCGATCGCGCCGATGAAGCGTCGGAAGGGCAGCAGGCCGAGTTCGGGGTGCTGCCAGCGCAGCAGGGCTTCGCCTGCCTGGACGATGCCGGTACGTGCATCGACCAGGGGCTGAAAGTGCAGCAGCAACTGATGCTGCTCGAGCGCGTCGCGCAGTCCGCTCTCCAGATAGGCGTCATCGAACCCTGGGTCGTCGGCGAGGACGTCGTAATGCTGATGGTTGTTGCCGCCCAGTCGGCGAGCTTGCTGCAGGGCAAGCCTGGAGTGGCGGAGCAGGGTGTCGAGGTCGCGCCCGTCCTGCGGGAAGAGCGCGACCCCGGCGCTGGCGGTGAGCGCGAGACTGCAGACGCCAACGAGCAGGGGCTGTGCGACGCTGGCGACCAGGGTGCTGGCAACGCGCGCTGCCTGGCTCGGCAGGTCGATCTCCGGGAGCAGTACCAGGAAGCTGTCGCTGCGCTCGCGTGCGACGATCGCCGTCTGTCCTGCCGCTTCCTTCAGGCGATGTGCGAGATGCTGCAGGGCGGCATCGCCGATATGGTCGCCGTGTGCACGGTTGACGGCCTTGAAGCCGTCGATGTCGATGCGCACCAGCGCCATGGTGCCGTGCTGGGCCCGCACGCGGGCGGCGCTGTCGTCGAAGCGCGCTTCGAGCAGGCGTCGATTGGGCAGGCCGGTGAGCAGGTCGTGGCAGGCCAGGTACATGGCCCGGAAGTCGGCGCTGCCTTCGCTTGCCGCAGAGGCACCGCGTGTTGGCTGTATCGCCTTGCGGCTCCTGGATTCCACGGCTGCGCCGGGCTGCGCGGGCGCGCTCAGGATGATGGCGTGGATGCCTGGTCGCAGCCGGGGGGCCGCGATGAACTCGAGAACGCGCTCGCCACCGCCGGGCAGCGCGAAGGCGAGTGTGCCGCGCTTTTCGCCCTGGATGAGCACGCGTGCGCGTGCGGCCAGGAAGGCCTCTTCACTTGGAAACAGTTCGGCGAGCGGGCGGCCTGCAACCTGGCGATAGTCTCGCCCCAGTAGGGTGCAGGCGGCGCTGTTGGCATCGAGCACGACCTCATCGCCGGTAATGACGAGGCCTTCGTCGAGCAACTCGAGCAGGGCGAGGTAGACGCCGGTCTCGGCGCCCTCCGAGAGGTCGGGAACGAAAGCTTCAGTCGTAGTGGGCAGGCCCGGTTTGGGGGGCGTGCCCGGGGGGCGTCCAGATGGATTCACGGGCGGCTTCAGCGTTGAGGTTTCCTGCCTTTACGGCACGACCTGCAGGATACTTGATGCTGTGTCCGAGCCGTGACCGGAAAAGGCCGCGCTGTGGGGGCTATTTTTTGCCCAAGCCGCCCAGGAGCACCGCGATCGGCCGTTTCGGCCGACGCAGCGGGTCGGCTTCGCCTGTGGTCGTGAGCGTGGAAGCCGCCTCGATGATGCCGGTGCCGACGCCACTGGCGGGTTCATAAGGCTTGCTGAAGTCGAAACCGTCGGCAGCGATCGTCGACCGTCCGCGGCGCGCTTGGTGACGCGTGTCGTCGCGGCTGCGTTCGCGGTCACCGTCCCGGCGCTTGTCCAGCGTGCGGGGGGGCGCGATGTCGTGTGCTGCCTCGTCGCCACCACGTGCACTCCCTGGATTGCGTCGACCGCGTTGGCCGCGTGAGCCGGCCTCGTGGAAGTCCGGGTCGGGGTCAAAGCCGGGTACGATCTCCTGGGGAATCTCGAGCTTGATCAGCTTCTGGATCTCGGCCAGCCAGTGCTTCTCTTCTGCGCTGACGAGCGAGATTGCGTTGCCCTGGTGACCGGCGCGGCCGGTGCGACCGATGCGGTGAACGTAGTCTTCGGCGGTGTGCGGAAGCTCGAAGTTGATCACGAAGGGCAACTCGTCGATGTCAAGGCCACGTGCGGCGACGTCGGTGGCGACGAGCACGCGCAGCTTGCCCGACTTGAATGCCTCCAGGGTCTCGGTGCGCTGCTGCTGGCCCTTGTCGCCATGGATGGCGTCAGCCGAGATGCCGCTGCGCTCCAGGAAGTGGGCCAGGCGGCCGCACAGCAGCTTGGTGTCGACGAAGACCAGGGCCTGGGTGTCGGGCTTGTGGCGCAGCAGGTGGGCGAGCAGGTTGCGCTTCATGCCCGAGGACACCGGGTGCACCACGTGGGTGATGGTCTCGGAAACCATGTTGCGGCGCGCGACCTCGATCAGCTGCGGGTTCTTCAGCATCTGGTCGGCGAGCTTCTTGATCTCGTCCGAGAAGGTGGCCGAGAACAGCAGGCTCTGGCGCTGTGCAGGCAGCAGGGAGAGGATGCGCTTGATGTCGGGGATGAAGCCCATGTCGAGCATGCGATCGGCTTCGTCGAGCACCAGCACTTCGACCTGGGACAGATTGATCGACTTTTGCTCGATGTGGTCGAGGAGCCGGCCGGGGGTGGCGATGACGACCTCGATGCCGCGGCGCAGTTCGGCCTGCTGGGGGCGGATGTCGACGCCGCCATAGACGCATATCGAGCGTAGCGGCAGGTGCTTGCTGTAGGTCTTGACCGACTCGAATACCTGCATCGCCAACTCGCGGGTCGGGGCGAGGATGAGCGCGCGCGTCTGGTGGCGGGCGGGCGAGGTGCTGGTGTTGGCGTGGCGGGCGATGCGGTGCAGCAGCGGCAGGGTGAAGCCGGCCGTCTTGCCGGTGCCCGTCTGGGCGCCGCCCATGACGTCGTGACCAGCGATCACGATCGGGATGGCCTGGCGCTGGATGGGCGTGGGTTCGGTGTAGCCGGCGTCGGTGACGGCTTGCAGCAGTTCGGGAATGAGGCCGAGATCGGCGAAACTCATGGGCGCCTTTGCGGAGAGTGCAGCCCCGCTGCAAAGGTGCGCGCGACTGCCGGATTGGTAAAGGCCGGATTATACACGGCGCGAAAAATCGTTTACCGCACAGGGGCTTCGCGTCGAGGGTTATTGAATGATCGCCAGCGACGACCCGCTGCGCGCATCCCCCGCAGCAGGAGCGGCGCAAGCCCTGAGCCTTGCTTCATCCCGGGCCTGCCGCCTATTTCTTCAGCATCAGGAAGGCGGTGACTTCCTCGCGGTCGTGGTAAAGGTGCTTGATGCGCAGATCGAACGGGCCGACGCTGTTGAGCCGCTTGCGGATGAGCTCGCGGCACTGTTCGACGGCCTCGACGCGGCGCTTCATCGGCAGCTTGAGGTTGAAGACGGCGTAGCGGCAGCGGCCGGTGGCGACCCACTCCGCCATCAGTGAGGCGATGCGGCTGGGCTGCTCGACCATGTCGCACACCAGCCAGTCCACAGGTCGGTGCGGGCGCCAGGTAAAGCCGTCGGCACGCAGGTGCTCGACCATCTCGGTTGCCATCACGGTGTCGCGCAGCGGGCCGTTGTCGATGGCGGTGACGCGCAGCCCGCGCTGTACGAGTTGCCAGGTCCAGCCCCCAGGGGCGGCGCCCAGGTCTACCGCGCGCTGGCCGGCGCGCAGCATGTTGTCGCGCTCGTGGTCGTCGAGCAGCACCATGAATGCTTCGGCCAGCTTCATGGTCGAGCGGCTGGGGGCGCTCGAGGGCATGCGCAGGCGCGGGATGCCCATCGGCCAGGTCGAGCACTGGCCGGGCTGGCCGGCACCGAGCCAGGCGGTGGTGGCGTCCGAGAACAGCACATGGAGCACCGGCAGGCCGGCGCGGCTGGTGCGCAGGCAGCCGGCCTTCTCGAGGGCCTTGGCGAGCGGTTCGGTAAAGCGCTTGCAAAAGCCGGAGCGCTGCTTGGCCTCGTCGGTGTCCGGGGTTTCCAGCATGACGCCGGAGAAACGCTGGCCCGAGGCCTTGACCGCATCGACGATCGGGGTGGCGCGGTCGCGCTCGGGCAGGCCTTCGACGCGTGCAAACCAGGGCAGCAGCTGACGGGCGAAGGTGGCGCGTTGCCAGTCGGTAGCGTTACCGAAGTTGCCGAGCGGCGTCGGCTCGAAGGTTTCGTATACGACGAAACCGGAATTGGGCTCGGCGCGCACGTAGCCGATGAGTCCGGCCTCGGCGGCGAGGTCGTCTAGCTCGGCTGCCAGCTCCTTTTCGAAGCCGGCGCGGCAATAGCCGATGAGGCCGGCGCAGAGCAGGCCGGCGGCGGGGGTGTGCTGGTTCATTGGGCGAGGGCGCGCAGGCGCTGAAGTATGATGGGGCCCGAAGCTTGCATGCCGGGGCGGGGCGCAGCATGGGCCGAGGTCCCGATGATAAGCCGCCGCGGCCTCGGTGGCGAGCCCGCCGCTTTTGGTCGTGTAGTAACGGGTTTGGAAACGACAGGAGAACATGAAGATGCGCGAGATGGTTTACCGGCCCTTGGGCGACAATGGAACGCGGGTGTCGGCGATCTGCCTGGGTACGATGACCTTCGGCGAGCAGAACAGCGAGGCCGAGGCGCATGAGCAGCTCGACTATGCCGTGGCGCACGGGATCAACTTCATCGATGTGGCCGAGATGTATCCGGTGCCGGCGCGCGCCGAAACCAGCGGTGCAAGCGAATCGATCGTCGGCAGCTGGCTGGCACGCCAGGCGCGCGAAAAGCTGGTGATCGCGACCAAGGTGGCTGGGCCGGCGCGCAGCGTGGACTGGATCCGCGGCGGCCCGCTCGCACTTGATCGCGCGAACATCCGCGCAGCGGTAGAAGGGAGTCTGCGTCGCCTGCGCACGGACTATATCGACCTCTATCAGCTGCATTGGCCGGCGCGCAATCAGCCTCTGTTCGGGCAGGGCTTGTTCGATCCGGCACGCGAGCGTGAGAGCACGCCCATCCGCAGCCAGCTCGAGGTGCTCGCCGAGCTGGTCGCGGAGGGCAAGGTGCGCCAGGTTGGCCTGTCGAACGAGTCGCCGTGGGGGGTGATGGAGTTCCTGCGCCATGCGCGTGAGTTCGATCTGCCGCGCGTGGTGAGCTTGCAGAACGCCTACAGTCTGCTCAATCGCACGTATGAGTTCGGGCTCAGCGAGATTGGCTTCCGGGAACGGGTGGGCTTGCTCGCATACTCGCCGCTGGCGTTCGGTCACTTGTCCGGCAAGTACCTCCAGGATCCGGCGGCACGCGGACGCCTGACCCTGTTCGAGAGCTTCGGCGCACGTTATGCAAAGCCCGGAGTGGGCGGCGCCGTGCAGGCCTATGCCCGCCTGGCGGGCGAGTACGGCTTGAGCCTGACCCAGCTCGCGCTCGCCTTCGTCTACACGCGCTGGTGCGTCACCAGCACCATCATCGGCGCCACTACCCTGTCACAGCTGCAGGAGAACGTCGCCGCCTGGGATCTCGCC
Source organism: Thauera sp. 27 (assembly GCF_000310125.2). Taxonomy (NCBI): domain Bacteria; kingdom Pseudomonadati; phylum Pseudomonadota; class Betaproteobacteria; order Rhodocyclales; family Zoogloeaceae; genus Thauera; species Thauera sp. 27. Next base: position 3,201 of record NZ_AMXB01000065.1, on the reverse strand, counting down.
CTGCCGCCGGAGGTGCTGGCCAAGGTCGAGACACTGCATGCGGTGCATGGCAGTCCTGCGCCCTGAGTGCCGAGCCGCGTGACGCATGCCTGCGTCCAGCGGCCTCAGCGCGTGGCCGGTGCCTGTGCGGGGGGCTGAGCGGGGCTGCCCGCTGCCGGGGACGCCGTGGCTGCGGACGGATCGGCTGCCGCGGGCGTGCCTGGCAGGGTCGGGAGCTGGGTGAGTTGGGCCGGCACGACCTCGAGCTTGCGTTCCAGCATGTAGTCGTTCATGTCGCGCCAGCCGGCAAACACCGCGGCCTTGTCGGCCGACGGGTTGAGTGTGTAGCAGTCCTCCAGTGAGCGGCCGGAATGTCGGCAGCCGCTGCCAATGGCGCGTCCTTCCGCTTCCATCCGTGCCGCATCGCGCTCCGGGTTGGGCAGTTCGAGCAGTTCGGCGATCTGATCGCATCCCGTCGCAAGCGGCAGCAACGCGAGCAGCGCAAGGGTGGGCAGGAGCTTGGGCAGGGTGCGACGGTGCATGGTCGGGGCGATCGGAGTGGGCTGCAGGGTAGGGCGTTGAGTGCTTATCGGCAGGCGCGTCGGATACTTGATGCCGGCCCCGCATGTTACATCCGGGGGCACCCGCTTGACGCGCTGGCAACACTATAATCCGCGTGCTTGCGGGCCGTCGGTCCGGGCTTCTCGTCCTGTGTGTCAAGTATATGTATATGAAGCGTTTTCGTGGTTCATTCGGCCCTCTGGCCGCCAGCCTTTTCGTCACCGTCGCGTGCGCGCTTCCGGCGCAGGCCGCGGCCCCTCTGCAAGTGGAGCTTCATCATCGCCTGCCCGAGAGCCGGGTCGGCGCGCTGGCCGACCTGGTCGAGCGCTTCAATGCCCAGTCCAAGGACGTGCGGGTCGTGCTCAGCGACGTCGATTGGCGTGCCGGCAATCCGCACATGATGATTCTCGAAGGCGATGACGAGGAGGAGTTCGTCTCCGGCAAGCCGCGCTTCAAGCCCTTGCATGCGCTCATGCGCGAGAGCGGCGTGGCGCTGCAGGCCGTGCGCCCGCCGGCGATGATGACGCGTACGCCTGTCGATGCCCAGGGGCGTCTGCTGGCCTTGCCGATCGGACTGTCCACGCCGGTGCTCTTCCTCAACCGCGATGCCTTGCGGCGCGCCGGCATGAACCCCGAGACGACGGCCATCTCCACCTGGTTCGACCTTCAGGAGACACTGGGGCGCCTGGCCGATGCCGGCCATACCTGCCCCTACACCGTGTCGGAGCCGGGCCGGGTGATGGTGGAGAATCTCAGTGCGTGGCACAACGAGCCCGTGGCCGCAATGCGTGACAAGCGCGTCGTGCCCAGTTTCAACGGCATGTTCCAGGTCAAGCATGTGGCGATGATGGCGAGCTGGACGCGTGCCCGCTATCTGCATGTGTTCGATCAGCAGGCAGAGTCCGAGCGCCGCTTTGCCAGTGGTGACTGCGCGGTGATTGCCGCCCCCTCGGCAAGCTGGGTGGACTTCCGGCGCAGTGGTCAGGTCGATGTCGGTGTCGTCCGTCTGCCGTATTACGACGACTTCCCCGGTGCGCCGCAGAACACCGTTGCCGACGGCCCTGCGCTGTGGGTCTCGGCGGGCAAGAAGCCGACCGAATACAAGGCGGTCGCACGCTTCGTGGCCTTCTGGCTGCAGCCTGAGAACCAGGTCGCGTGGCAGCGCGAGACGGGCTATCTGCCGCTCAATCGTGCCGGCCTGCTGGCGTCGACGAGCGAACTGCTCGGTGATGACCTCGACAACGTCCGCGTTGCGGTCGAGCAGCTCACCAACAAGCCGGCAACGCCGCAGTCTTCCGCTCAGCCTGCGGTCGAGCGCAGCAAGGTGCGTCGTATTCTCGACGAGGAACTGGCCGGTGTATGGGCGGACGAGAAGGCCGCCAAGGAGGCGCTCGATAACGCCGTCATGCGGGCGCAGGGCGGCCAGTAGCGCTTGTGGATATTGCCTGCGGGTACGGGCACTTGCGACCAGCCGGAAGCAGGTTTCGCTCCCGGCTGGTCGGCTTGACGCCGCGCGCGCGCGGCGCCTAACATCCCGCTTTTTTCGCGAGCGTGTCCGCCTTGTCCGTCAAGCAGCTATTCGCGCCGATCGCCGCCGACATGCAGGCAGTCGACGCCGTCATTCGCGATCGTCTCTACTCCGATGTCGTCCTGATCCGTCAGGTGGCGGAGTACATCATCCACAGCGGCGGCAAGCGCTTGCGTCCGGCACTGGTCCTGTTCACCGCGGGCGCCATGGGTTACAAGGGCACGCAGCACCATGAGCTTGCTGCGGTGGTTGAGTTCATTCATACCGCGACCTTGCTGCACGATGACGTGGTCGACGAGTCCGACCTGCGGCGTGGCAACAAGACGGCCAATGCGATGTTCGGCAATGCGGCCTCGGTGCTTGTGGGCGACTTTCTCTACTCGCGCGCCTTTCAGATGATGGTCGGGGTGGACAACATGCGCGTGATGCGCGTGCTGGCCGATGCGACCAACGTGATTGCCGAAGGCGAGGTGTTGCAGCTCCTGAACTGTAACAACGCAGATGTCGTCATCGACGATTATCTGCGCGTGATCCGCTACAAGACCGCCAAGCTGTTCGAAGCGGCTGCGCGCCTCGGCGGCATCCTGGGGGGCGCCGACAGCGCCCTCGAGGAACGTCTTGCAGCCTTTGGCATGCATCTGGGAACGGCTTTCCAGCTCATTGACGATGTGCTCGACTACTCGGCCGACGAAGTCGACACCGGCAAGCATCTGGGCGACGATCTCGCCGAGGGCAAGCCGACCCTGCCGCTCATTCACGTCATGCAGAAGGGCAGTCCCGAGCAGGCCGCGCTGGTCCGCAGTGCGATCGAGAATGGCGGTCGCGATGACTTTGCTGCCGTGCTGGCGGCAATCAAGGACACCTGTGCGCTGGAAGAGACGCGTCGTTACGCTGCGGCAGAGGCGCAGCTGGCCATAGACGCAATATCGACACTTCCCCCTTCCATTTTCAAGGATGCGCTGCTACAATTATCGGACTTTGCAGTTAGGCGAAATCACTGATATATTAGTGGGCTTCGCAAGGCAGCGAGTGAAAGTGTCGGGGAATAGCTCAGCCTGGTAGAGCACTGCGTTCGGGACGCAGGGGCCGGAGGTTCGAATCCTCTTTCCCCGACCAAGTATTCCCGAAAAGCG
>NZ_AMXB01000064.1:0-14659 GCF_000310125.2 Thauera sp. 27 | reverse complement strand
CGGCGCCAGCCGCGAGCCTTTCATCGCACCCCCCAACGCCCATCGCCTTCAACCCCTCGCGGCTCGCGCCGCTCCTACAGGGGGGCGTGGGCTGCTGGTGATAGACTTCACGACCTACCCAACCTGGTTTTGCCTTCCGGCGGGGCCTCTTGACCGAGAGTCATCTCCCAAAGGAGTCGTCGTGCTGTCCAACGATCTGTTCATCATCTTTTTGCTCATCATCGCGAGTGCTTTCTTCTCGATGTCCGAGATCTCGCTCGCCGCTTCGCGCAAGATCAAGCTCCGCCTCATGGCCGAAGGTGGCCACGTCAATGCCCAGCGCGTACTCGCGCTGCAGGACAACCCAGGCAACTTCTTCACCGTCGTGCAGATCGGCCTCAATGCCGTCGCCATCCTCGGCGGTATCGTCGGCGAGCAGGCCCTGTCGCCCCATGTCGCCGCTGCCATCGGCCTGGTGTACGACGGGCCGCGGCTTCACACCCTCAGCTTCGTGGTGTCCTTCGTCTTCGTCACCTCGTTGTTCGTGCTGTTCGCCGACCTCATGCCCAAGCGCCTGGCCATGGTCGAGCCCGAGCGCATCGCGGTCGGCCTGGTGCGGCCCATGCAGGCCTGCATCTGGGTTTTTGCGCCCCTGGTGTGGGTGTTCAACGGGCTCGCCAACATCCTGTTCCGCTGGTTCAAGGTGCCGAGCAAGCGCACCGAAGACATTACCGCCGACGACATCGTCGCCATGGCCGATGCCGGCGCCCAGGCCGGCGCGCTGCTGCGCCAGGAGCAGCACCTCATCAGCAACGTCTTCGAGCTCGACTCGCGCATCGTGCCCTCGGCCATGACCTCGCGCGAGAGCATCGTCTTTCTCACCCTCAGCGAATCCGAAGAGAGCATCCGGCGCAAGATCTCCGCGCACCCGCACGGCAAGTTCCCGGTGTGCGAGGACGGCATCGACAGCGTCATCGGCTATGTCGACGCCAAGGACATCCTGCCGCGCATCGTCAATGGCCAGGACCTCTCGCTGCGCACCCAGCCCATCGTGCGCAAGGTCCTCATGCTGCCCGACACGCTCAGCCTGTTCGAAGCCCTCGAGCGCTTTCGCGACGCCAAGGAGGACTTCGCGCTCGTACTCAACGAATACGCCCTGGTCGTGGGGCTGCTGTCCTTGCAGGACGTCATGAACACGGTCATGGGCGACCTCGTCAGCGCCTTCCAGGAAGAGCTCATCGTCCGCCGCGATGACAACTCCTGGCTCATCGACGGCGTCACCCCGATCGAAGACGTCATGCAGGCGCTCGACATCGAAGTCTTCGAGGGCTTCCAGAACTACGAAACGGTCGCCGGCTTCATCATGTACCGCCTGCGCAAGGTCCCCAAGTGCACCGACTTCGTGGTCTATGCCGGTTACAAGTTCGAGGTCGTCGACATCGACAACTACCGCATCGATCAGGTGCTGGTCACACGCAGCGAGACGAGCGAGCCATGAGTCGAGGCGCCCTTGTCATTCATGGGAAAAAGACCATAATGGGGCAGGGCGTGTGAAGCTCGCCAGTACGGACCTGCACCACCCGCGAGCCAGGAGAGAGGCGCTTGCCATCGCACGGCTGGGTCCCGGCCCCCACCTGCTCGCGCTGTCGCAGTTTGCGGCCGTGTTCGACAGCCTCTGCGACGGTGTGCAGTTTCCGAACGCCCCCTACCTCGGCGCGAGCTACGGCATCGAAAGCGTCTTCGACGAACAGCACCGGGCCGGAGCCGTCACCGTTTTTTACCGGGTTTTCTGGGGTAGCGAAGCGTGCGGGCTGGTGGCAGCGCTGTGCCAGGCAGACTTCGGCCGCCCCGTGTTCATGGCCATGACGGGTTTTGGCTTGCCTGGAGCCGCGGGTCATGGCGACAAGACCCGTGCCGTGGACGCTGCACTCAGGCTGGCGCGGGCGCGCAGCGTGGATCTATGAAGGGTGAAGAATGAGCGAGAGTGACACGAGGTATTCGGTAACGCGCACCGGCGGCCGAACCCTCCGCGTTGCCGCCGCACGCAAGGGCGGCGCGAATGACCTCACCGCGGCGCTTGCCGAGGCCGCCGGCGATGCCCCCGAGTTTCAGGCCGGCTACCAGGCTGCGCAGCGCTACCTCGCGTTCGGTCGCGCCCTGCGGACCTTGCGCGAAGCGCATGGCATGACGCAAAAGGCGCTGTCCGAGCGCACCGGCATCGACCAGGCCGACCTCAGCAGAATCGAGAACGGCGTCTGGGGCAAGCGTGGCATCAGCGTGCTCACGATGGAGCGCATCCTCGCCGAACTGGGGCATCGCCTGGAGTTCAGCATCGTGCCGATCGAGCAGGCGTCGGGTCAGGTAGCGCAGGGGGGCGAAGCCCCGCCCTGGGTCGAACTGGCTCCGCAGGGGCAGCGGCTGGATGCGAGCGCGGGTGCCCGCACAGGCCTTCCGCCCTGGATCGAGGAAGTGCCGGACGACGCGCCGCAGGACCTTGCCCCGGGCGCGCTCAGGAACGCCCTCGCAGGCGTACTCGAAGACGCCGTCTTCAAGGCAGCGCTCGATCGAGAGTGGCGCGCAGCCTTCGCCAAGCGCCGGCGCCGGGCGACGCTGGCGCGCAGCAGTGCAAGGCCGGCAACGCTCAAGAAATGACGGTCGCGCTTGCCGGCGCCATCGCCGAGCTTCTCAGCGTCCTCAGCGGGCTACTGCTCATCGCCCCGGTCATCGCGCTCAACCGGCACCTTCGCGCCATCAAGACCGCGCAGGACCAGCTTGCAGCGCCGCGTACCAAGCTGACGCGCAGCATCGCCCGCGAGCTCAAGCCGCAGCTCGAGCGCGCAAAGATCCCCGAATGGTCGCGCCGCGACCAGCGCATGCTCATCTGGGCAATCGGGCTGTTTGCGGCCGCGTCGGCCATCAAGCTCTACCTTGCGGCGGCGGTCGCCCTGGCCGCAGGCTGAACCCGACGGCCGCTCAGGCCTCTGCCTGCGCCTCGGTCTCCGGCGCGGCAAGCGGAGCGTCGTCGGCCTTGGCCACGGCGATGCGGGCCAGCGCGGCGCGGCCGCTGCGGATGTGGTGGCGCATGAGCTGCTCGGCGCGCTCGCCGTCGCGGGCGAGGAGGGCGCCGAGGATGTCGCGGTGCTCTTCCAGCGACTGCTCCAGCCGCCCGTCCGAGAACAGCGAATGGTGGCGCGACAGCTTGATCACCTTGCGCAGGTCTTCGATCACGTGCAGCAACCAGCGGTTGTCGGCGATCTCCTGCAGGCTGCGGTGGAAGTTCTGGTTGGCCTCGAAGAAGCCGTCGATGTCGTCCGCCGCCGCCGCCTTCTCCAGGTCGGCGTGGATCGCGCGCAGGCGCGTCAGGTCGCCGTCGGTGGCGCGCATGGCCGAGGCCCGTGCGCACTCGCCCTCGAGCATCGACATCACGCTGAACACCTCGTCCAGGTCACGCTCGGAGATCTCGGTCACGTAACAGCCGCGGCGCGGCTTGAGCGTCACCAGCCCTTCGGAGGCGAGCACCTTCAGCGCCTCGCGCAGCGGTGTGCGCGAGATGCCGTAGTGTTCGGCCAGCGCCTGCTCGTCCACCCAGGTGCCCGGCGCCAGCTCGTGCGAATAGATGCGCTGCCGAAGGCGCTCGGCGACTTCCTGGTACAGCGCCATGGGCGCGATTCTCGAAGCGTTCATGTTGCTTTGTGCGGTCTCCGACTTCTCAGATGCAAAGGCCGGCGCGCCCACAGGGCAATAGCGCCGCAGTGGATTTTGCCGTAGGACCAGCGCCGGCCGCGAGCGAATTGCGCTGGTCCGACCCCGCCCATCGCAGCCGCCCCCAAAACCTCGCGGCTCGCGCCGCTCCTACCGCAACACCAAGCGCCGCGCCCCCCGTAGGAGCGGCGCCAGCCGCGAGCCTTTCCGGCGGTTATCCGGCCTCAACGCCTTCAACCCCTCGCGACTTGCGCCGCGCCTACGAGACCAGCCGCGAGCTGTTCGTGCGTCGGCTAGAGAGGCCATTGCGTTCATAATTATGGATAAAGTATTATTCCGCTGGTAGAACAAGTCAACTTCCCGTGTGCGACGCGGCAGGGAGGCGCCAGGCCAAAGTCTGGTGACAAAAGGGGGGCCGCGTTGCGCCAGAAGCGTCGACGGCCGCCCGCAGCAGGGCTGCGGGTGGCCGGTTCGTCGCCTACGTGCCGCACTTGTCGCGGCGCGGGTTGTGTCTGATCCGATATCGTCCAGCAGCTCCGCGAGCTGCCGAAGCAGAGAGGTTTCCCATGTCGCAAAGCAACCAGTCCAACGAGCCCACCTACAACCAGGCCGACATCGAGGCCTGGAACAAGGCCGCCGCCAAACACGCCCCGGGCGGCGACGTCACCAAGCTCAACTGGGTCACGCCCGAAGGGCTGGTCGTCAAGCCGCTGTACACCAAGGCCGACACCGCCGACCTCAAGCACGCCGACACGCTGCCCGGCTTCGAACCCTTCCTGCGCGGCCCGCAGCCCACCATGTACGCCGTCAAGCCGTGGACCATCCGCCAGTACGCGGGCTTCTCCACCGCCGAAGCCTCCAACGCCTTCTACCGCAAGGCGCTCGCTGCCGGCGGCCAGGGCGTGTCGGTCGCCTTCGACCTCGCCACCCACCGCGGCTACGATTCCGACCACCCGCGCGTCACCGGCGACGTCGGCAAGGCCGGTGTGGCCATCGACTCGGTCGAAGACATGAAGATCCTGTTCGACGGCATTCCGCTCGACAAGATCTCCGTCTCCATGACCATGAACGGCGCCGTGCTCCCCATCCTCGCCGGCTACATCATCGCCGCCGAAGAGCAGGGCGTGTCGCAGGACAAGCTCTCCGGGACCATCCAGAACGACATCCTCAAGGAGTTCATGGTCCGCAACACCTACATCTACCCGCCGACGCCGTCGATGAAGATCATCGCCGACATCTTCCAGTACACGTCGGCCAACATGCCCAAGTTCAACAGCATCTCGATCTCGGGCTACCACATCCAGGAAGCGGGCGCCAACCAGGCCATCGAGCTCGCCTTCACCCTGGCCGACGGCCTCGAGTACGTACGCACCGGCATCGCCAGCGGCATGGACGTCGACACCTTCGCCGGCCGCCTGTCCTTCTTCTGGGCAGTGGGCATGAACTTCTACCTCGAGATCGCCAAGATGCGCGCCGCGCGTCTGCTGTGGTGGCGCATCATGAAGCAGTTCAACCCCAAGAGCCCCAAGTCGATGATGCTGCGCACCCACTCGCAGACCTCCGGCTGGTCGCTCACCGAGCAGGACCCGTACAACAACGTCGTGCGCACCACCATCGAGGCCATGGCCGCGGTGTTCGGCGGCACCCAGTCGCTGCACACCAACGCGCTCGACGAAGCCATCGCCCTGCCCACCGAGTTCTCCGCCCGCATCGCGCGCAACACCCAGATCATCATCCAGGAAGAGACCCACATCTGTAACGTCGTCGACCCCTGGGCCGGCTCCTACATGATGGAAAAGCTCACCCAGGACATGGCCGACAAGGCCTGGGCGCTGATCGAAGAGATCGAGTCCATGGGCGGCATGACCAAGGCCGTCGAATCCGGCTGGGCCAAGATGAAGGTCGAGGAATGCGCCGCCGACAAGCAGGCCCGCATCGACTCCGGCAAGGACGTCATCGTCGGCGTCAACAAGTACAAGCTTGCCAAGGAAGACCCGATCGAGATCCTCGACATCGACAACCACGCCGTGCGCGAGTCGCAGATCGCCCGCCTCGCCCAGGTGCGCGCCAACCGCGACACCGCCGCCGTGCAGGCCGCGCTCGACGCCCTCACCAAGTGCGCCGAAACCGGCGACGGCAACCTGCTCGACCTCACCGTCAAGGCCATCCGCCTGCGCGCCACCGTCGGCGAAGTGTCCGACGCGCTCGAAAAGGTCTTCGGCCGCTACCGCGCCAACCCGCAAGCCGTGTCCGGCGTCTATGGAGCCGTCGTGGAAGAACAGGAAGACTGGAAGGCCCTCAAGGCCGACATCGAAGCCTTCATCGCCGAAGAAGGCCGCCGCCCGCGCGTCATGATCGCCAAGCTCGGCCAGGACGGCCACGACCGCGGTGCCAAGGTCGTCGCCTCGGCCTTCGCCGACCTCGGCTTCGACATCGACATCGGCCCGCTCTTCCAGACCCCGGAAGAAGCCGCCCGCCACGCGGTCGAGAACGACGTCCACGCCGTCGGCTGCTCCAGCCTCGCCGCTGGCCACAAGACGCTCGTGCCGCAGATCGTCAACGAGCTCAAGCGCCTCGGCGCCGACGACATCATCACCTTTGTCGGCGGCGTCATCCCCGCGCAGGATTACGACGCGCTCTACGCCGCCGGCGCCAAGGGCATCTTCGGCCCCGGCACCCCCATCCCCACCGCCGCGCGCGAAGTGCTCAAGCAGATCCGCGCAGCGCGCAAGGCATAAGGGCGAACAGCAGCGGCGTTACCGCCGGAGCAACTGAAAAAAGCTCGCGGCTCGCGCCGCTCCCACAGCAGCACCGCCGGGCGTATCGGCACACTGTAGGAGCGGCGCAAGCCGCGAGGGGTCGAAGGCGACATCGCCCAAAACCTCGCGGCTCGCGCCGCTCCCACAGCAGCACCGCCGGGCGTATCGGCACACTGTAGGAGCGGCGCCAGCCGCGAGCTTTTCCCCAAAAAACCGCCACACCCGCACCGCAAAGGCCACGACCACCCCACCGACCATGCTTTCGCCCACGTCCCACCCCCTCGATCCCACGGACCAAGCCCTCGTCGACGGCGTTATGGCGGGGCAGCTGCGGCCGCTCGCCAAGACCATCACGCTCATCGAATCCCAGCGCGAGGACCACAAGGAGCGGGCCCGCCACGTGCTCGAGGCCCTGCTGCCGAGCACCGGCGGGGCGATGCGGGTGGGCATTTCGGGCGTGCCGGGCGTGGGCAAATCCACCTTCATCGAAGCGCTCGGCCTCTACCTCATCGAGCAGGGGCTGCGTGTCGCCGTGCTGGCGGTCGACCCCTCGTCCTCGGTCACCGGCGGCTCCATCCTCGGCGACAAGACGCGCATGGAGCTGCTCAGCCAGAACACCGCCGCCTTCATCCGCCCCAGCCCCTCGGCCTGCAGCCTGGGCGGCGTGGCCGAGAAAACGCGCGAGACCATGCTGGTCTGCGAAGCCGCCGGCTTCGACGTCATCATTGTCGAGACCGTCGGCGTCGGCCAGTCCGAAACCGCCGTCGCCGGCATGACCGACATCTTCTGCCTGCTGCAGCTGCCCAACGCGGGCGACGACCTGCAGGCGATCAAGAAAGGCATCATGGAGATCGCCGACCTGATCGTCATCAACAAGGCCGACATCGACCCCGCCGCCGCCATGCGCGCCAAGTCGCAGATCAAGACCGCGCTGCACATGCTGCGCCCGGCCAGCCCCAACTGGACGGTACCGGTGCTCACCCTGTCGGCGCTGCGCAAGGAAGGCGTGGCCGAGTTCTGGACCACGGTGATGGACTACCGCAAGGCGCTCACCGCCACCGGCGAGCTCGACGCCAAGCGCCGCCACCAGGCCCTGGCCTGGATGTGGGAAATGATCGACTCCGGGCTGCGCAGCCGTTTCCGCAGCCACCCCCGGGTCAAGGAAGAACTGCCCGCGCTGGCGCGCGCGGTGGAAGAGGGCGGTACCACCCCCTCGCTCGCCGCGCTGCGCCTGCTCGGCCATCTGCAAAGCTGAAACCGCAAGTCTGCCGTTACACGTATTCAGTCCCAAGCCTGACACACACCCACCGGCTTTCCCGGCCGGCACGACGCAACACAGAGATCTGACAGGAGGTCATCAATGCAAGAAATCATTCGCCAGCTGGAGGAAAAGCGCGAGAAGGCCCGCCTCGGCGGTGGCCAGAAGCGCATCGACGCCCAGCACGCCAAGGGCAAGCTGACCGCCCGCGAACGCATCCTGCTGCTGCTCGACGACGACAGCTTCGAAGAGTGGGACATGTTCAAGGAGCACCGCTGCGCCGAGTTCGGCATGAACGCCGACCACATCCCGGGCGACGGCGTCGTCACCGGCTACGGCACCGTCAACGGCCGCCTCGTGTTCGTGTTCTCGCAGGACTTCACCGTCTTCGGCGGCTCGCTGTCCGAAACCCACGCAGAAAAGATCTGCAAGGTCATGGACCACGCCATGAAGGTCGGCGCCCCGGTCATCGGCCTCAACGACTCGGGCGGCGCCCGCATCCAGGAAGGCGTCGACTCGCTCGGCGGCTACGCCGACGTGTTCCAGCGCAACGTGCTCGCCTCCGGCGTCGTGCCGCAGATCTCGCTCATCATGGGCCCCTGCGCAGGCGGTGCGGTGTACTCGCCGTCGATGACCGACTTCATCTTCATGGTCAAGGACTCGTCCTACATGTTCGTGACCGGTCCCGAAGTCGTGAAGACCGTTACCCACGAAGAAGTCACCGCCGAAGAGCTCGGTGGCGCCGTCACCCACACCAGCAAGTCCGGCGTGGCCGACCTCGCCTTCGAGAACGACGTCGAAGCGCTCATGATGACCCGCCGCCTGGTCGGCTACATCCCCGGCAGCAACCGCGACAAGCCGCCGGTCGTGCCCTCGGTCGACCCCGCCGACCGCCTCGACTACTCGCTCGACACCCTCGTGCCGAGCAACGCCAACCAGCCTTATGACATGAAGGAGCTGATCGTCAAGATGGTCGACGACGGCGACTTCTTCGAGCTCCAGCCCGACTACGCCAAGAACATCATCATCGGCTTCGCGCGCATGGAAGGCGCCCCGGTCGGCATCGTCGCCAACCAGCCGCTGGTGCTCGCCGGCTGCCTCGACATCAAGAGCTCGATCAAGGCCGCGCGCTTCGTCCGCTTCTGCGACGCCTTCAACATCCCGGTCGTCACCCTGGTCGATGTCCCCGGCTTCATGCCCGGCACCGCGCAGGAATACGGCGGCATCATCAAGCACGGCGCCAAGCTGCTCTACGCCTACGCCGAATGCACCGTGCCCAAGGTCACCCTCATCACCCGCAAGGCCTACGGCGGCGCCTACGACGTCATGTCGTCCAAGCACCTGCGCGGCGACGTCAACTTCGCCTGGCCCAGCGCCGAAATCGCCGTCATGGGCCCCAAGGGCGCGGTCGAGATCATCTTCCGCGAAGAAAAGAACGACCCCGAGAAGATCGCCGAGCGCGAAGCCATGTACAAGCAGCGCTTCGCCAACCCCTTCGTGGCCGGCGCGCGCGGCTTCATCGACGACGTGATCATGCCGCACGAAACCCGCAAGCGCATCTGCCGCTCGCTGTCGATGCTCAAGGACAAGCAGCTCGAGAACCCGTGGCGCAAGCACGGCAACATCCCGCTCTGATCCGCGCACGAGGAATACGTTAAATGTTCAAGAAGATCCTGATTGCCAACCGCGGTGAAATCGCCTGCCGCGTCATCAAGACCGCCCGCAAGATGGGCATCGCCACCGTCGCCGTGCACTCCGAGGCCGACAAGGACGCCCTCTTCGTCGAAATGGCCGACGAAGCCGTCTGCATCGGCCCGGCGCCATCCAAGGAATCCTATCTCGTCATCGACAAGATCATCGCCGCCTGCAAGCAGACCGGCGCCGAGGCCGTCCACCCGGGCTACGGCTTCCTGTCCGAGAACGCCGAGTTCTCGCGCCGCCTGGAAGAAGAAGGCATCAAGTTCATCGGCCCGAAGCACTACTCGGTCGCCAAGATGGGCGACAAGATCGAGTCCAAGAAGCTCGCCATCGAAGCCGGCGTCAACACCATCCCCGGCTACAACGACGCCATTGCCGGCCCCGACGAAGCCGTCGAGATCGCCAGGAAGATCGGCTACCCGGTCATGATCAAGGCCTCCGCCGGCGGTGGCGGCAAGGGCCTGCGTGTCGCCTTCAACGACAAGGAAGCGCACGAAGGCTTCGCCTCCTGCGTCAACGAAGCCCGCAACGCCTTCGGCGACGACCGCGTCTTCATCGAAAAGTACGTCCTCGAGCCCCGCCACATCGAAATCCAGGTGCTCGGCGACTCGCATGGCAACTACGTGTACCTCAACGAGCGCGACTGCTCCATCCAGCGCCGCCACCAGAAGGTCATCGAAGAAGCCCCCAGCCCCTTCGTCGACCCCGAGATGCGCCGTGCCATGGGCGAGCAGGCCGTCGCCCTGGCGCGCGCGGTGAACTACGAATCGGCCGGCACGGTCGAGTTCGTCGTCTCCGGCGCCACCAAGGAGTTCTACTTCCTCGAGATGAACACCCGCCTGCAGGTCGAGCACCCGGTCACCGAGCTCATCACCGGGCTGGACCTCGTCGAGCAGATGATCCGCGTCGCCTACGGCGAAAAGCTCCCGCTCGCCCAGGCCGACGTCGGCATCAACGGCTGGTCGATGGAATGCCGCATCAACGCCGAAGACCCCTTCCGCGGCTTCCTGCCCTCCACCGGCCGCCTAGTCAAGTTCCAGGCCCCGGCCGAAGGCAACGGCGTGCGCGTCGACACCGGCGTGTACGAAGGCGGCGAAATCTCCATGTACTACGACTCGATGATCGCCAAGCTCATCGTGCACGGCAAGGACCGCCAGGACGCCATCGAGCGCATGCGCGACGCCCTCAACGCCTTCGTCATCCGCGGCATCAGCTCCAACATCCCCTTCCAGGCCGCGCTGCTGCAGCACCCGCGCTTCTGCTCGGGCAACTTCAACACCGGCTTCATCGCCGAGGAGTACCCGCAGGGCTTCGACGCCTCCATGGTCCCGCACGACGACCCCGCACTGCTCGCCGCCGTCGCCACCTTCGCCCGCAGCCGCTACATCGAGCGCGCCGTGCAGATCGAAGGCCAGCTCGCCGGCCACGGCCGCAAGGTCGCCGCCAACTGGGTCGTCGTCATGGCCGGCAAGCAGTACCCGGTGCAGACGCAGCCCATCGAAGGTGGCCTCGCCGTCACCCACGAAGGCCGCACCTACAACATCGTCTCCGACTGGAAGTTCGGCGACCTGCTGCTCACCGGCACCGTCAACGGCGCCCCGATCTGCCTGCAGATCGAACGCCGCGGCCTGCGCTACCGCATCGCCCACTTCGGCCTGCAGGTCGAGCCCATGGTCATGACCGTGCGCGCCGCCCACCTGCTGTCGCTGATGCCCGAGAAGCTGCCGCCCGACCTCTCCAAGTTCCTGCTCTCGCCCATGCCCGGCCTGCTGCGCGAAGTCGCCGTGGCCGAAGGCCAGGAGGTCAAGGCCGGCGAAAAGCTCGCCATCATCGAAGCCATGAAGATGGAAAACGTGCTCAAGGCCGAGCAGGACGGCAAGGTCAAGAAGATCGTCGCCAAGCCCGGCGCCAGCCTCTCGGTCGACGAAGTCATCATCGAATTCGAGTGAGCACCGCCACACAACCGTTTTGATCGATGGGGAGGGAGACCCGGGCCACGCGCCCGGGTGCCTGTCGGCGAGGGCCTGCGCAAGCAGGCCCTTTTTTTTCGCCTGCCTCGCCACGCCTCCCAACCCCTCGCGGCTCGCGCCGCTCCCACAGCAAGACCAAGCGCCGCGCCCCTTTCCCCACGGAACCAATCCCCCCGTCCTCCAGTCACATTTGCGCCAATTCACTTTGCGCCGTAGCATTGCCAGCCGTAAAAAAACGGGGACCGCCCCCGACACAACTGGAGGACAACACATGAACGCGCAAGTCCACGCCCTCAAGCCCCTCGACGGCGCCAGCCTGTTCGACCCCGTGCCCTTCAAGGTCTACACCCAGCGCGACCTCGACCGCATCGCCCCGCTGGCCCGCCTGTCGCCCGAACAGCGCTTCGAAATGAAGGTCGTCTCCTCGGTGCTGCCGTTCCGCGTCAACCAATACGTCATCGACGAGCTCATCGACTGGCGCCAGGTCCCCGACGACCCCATCTTCCAGCTCACCTTCCCGCAGCGCGGCATGCTCGCCCCCGAGCACTACGACCGCATCGCCGCCTTGCTGCGTGCCGAAGCCCCCAAGGACGAACTCGAACGCGCCATCGACGAAGTCCGCCACGCCCTCAACCCGCACCCCGCCGACCAGATGCAGATGAACATGCCGGTCGACGACGAAGGCCACCGCCTCGACGGCATGCAGCACAAATACCGCGAAACCGTCCTCTTCTTCCCCAGCCAGGGCCAGACCTGTCACGCCTACTGCACCTTCTGCTTCCGCTGGGCGCAGTTCGTCGGCGACAAGGACCTGCGCATCGCATCGTCCGAAGCCAGCGCGCTGCACGCCTACCTGCGCCAGCACACCGAAGTCACCGACCTGCTCGTCACCGGCGGCGACCCCATGGTCATGAAGACGCGCCACCTGCGCGACTACCTCGAACCCCTCCTGCAGCCCGAGTTCGACCACATCCAGACCATCCGCATCGGCTCCAAGGCGCTCACCTTCTGGCCGCACCGCTTCCTCGGCGCCGACGACGCCGACGACCTCATGCGCCTGCTCGCCCAGCTCGTCGAATCCGGCAAGCACGTCGCCCTCATGGCGCACTACAACCACTGGAAGGAACTCGACACCGACGCCGCCCAGGCCGCCATCCGCCGCGTGCGCGCCACCGGCGTCGTCATCCGCGCCCAGGGCCCGCTCATCGCCCACATCAACGACGACCCCGCCGTATGGGCCAAGCTGTGGAAGATGGAAGTCAAGCTCGGCATCGTCCCCTACTACATGTTCGTCGAACGCGACACCGGCGCCCGCAACTACTTCGAAGTCCCCCTCGTGCGCGCCTGGGAGATCTACCAGCAAGCCATCCAGCAAGTCTCCGGCCTCGCCCGCACCGCCCGCGGCCCCAGCATGAGCGCCAGCCCCGGCAAGGTCGAAATCCAGGGCGTCACCGAGATCGCCGGCGAAAAGGTCTTCGTGCTGCGCTTCATCCAGGGCCGCAACCCCGACTGGGTCCAGCGCCCCTTCTTCGCCAAGTACGACGACAAAGCCACCTGGCTCGACCAGCTCGTCCCCGCCTTCGGAGAAGAGAAATGGTTCTGGCAAGACGAATACCAGTCCATCCGCGCCCAAAAGCTCGCCACCTGACGCGCGCCGGCGCCGCTGCCCGCTGGCGCCACTGTAGGAGCAGCGCCACTGTAGGAGCGGCGCCAGCCGCGAGCCTTTCATCGCACCCACCCACCCAACCCCTCGCGGCTCGCGCCGCTCCCACCGGAGCCCCCCCACGGCGGTCCGCCCCGCTGTAGGAGCGGCGCCAGCCGCGAGCCTTTCCCCAAAAAACCCAATCGCATAATCCCGCGCCGCGCTAATATCCCCCGCTCAATGACATTCAATTGAACCGGGCCCGCATCGCCGATGCCTCCACACTCCATCGACCTGCGCCGCGGCCGCGTCTCCGAACCCGGCCGCGTCTTCCTCATCACCACCGTCACCTACCGCCGCGCACGGCTCTTCGACGACTTCCACCTCGCCCGCCTGACCATCGCCCACCTGCGCCGCGCCGACCAACTCGGCCACGCCGCCACACTCGCCTGGGTGCTCATGCCCGATCACCTGCACTGGCTCGTGCGGCTCGAAGCCGGCACCCTCTCGGCCCTCGTCGGCGCCTTCAAGGCCGGGTCTTCGGCCGCGATCAACCGAAGCCTGCAGACCCCCGCAACGCGCCGATGGGCAGCCGGCTTCCACGACCACGCCCTGCGCAAGGAAGAAGATCTCCACGCCCTCGCACGCTACGTCGTCGCCAATCCCCTGCGCGCAGGCCTGGCCCCCAGCGTGCGGATGTACCCCCATTGGGATGCCGTGTGGCTCTAGCGCAGCCCGCCGCCTTCAACCCCTCGCGGCTCGCGCCGCTCCCACCGGGACGACACGCGCCGCGGCTGGCTCCGCTGTAGGAGCGGCGCCAGCCGCGAGCCTTTCATCACACCCACCCACGCCCATCGCCCCCAACCCTCCCTGCTTGCGCGCTGCAACAGCTGATGTGCTACCGCCTTAACTCCGCTTCTAGCGTACAATCGCCATGGTCTTCGTAGAACTCCCCATCTTCAGTCGCTGCGCGCAGGCACTGTTCTCGGACGCACAGCTTCGGGAGTTGCAGCAGGTCTTGCTCGAGAACCCGTCAGTGGGAGATCTGACCAAGGATCAGCTGAGGCGTCTAGCTGAGGTAATCGAAACCGAGGTGAGCAATGGATGACAAGCACTTTGAAGAACTGCTGGAAAGCGTTCGTGACATGGGGCGCCACATGCGTGGAGAGCCAGTCGCCGGCGTTGTCGCGCGAGAGCTACCCGAGCCAGACGTCAAGGCCATTCGCGAGCGCACGGGGCTGAGCCAGACCCGTTTCGCCTATCTCATCGGTGTCAAACCCAAAACGCTGCAGAACTGGGAGCAGCGCCGTGTTCGCCCCGCCGGTCCCGCGCGTGCGCTCCTCAAGATCGTCGAAGCCAACCCCGCCGCGCTATCGGTGCTTCACCGCTGATTGCCTTTTCGCACCCACCCACGCCCGTCGCCTTCAACCCCTCGCGGCTTGCGCCGCTCCCACGGGGGAGGCGCGCCACGGTCTGCTGTAGGAGCGGCGCCAGCCGCGAGCTTTTCGTCGCACCCACCCACGCCCATCGCCTTCAACCCCTCGCGGCTTGCGCCGCTCCCACGGGGGAGGCGCGCCGCGGCCGCTGTAGGAGCGGCGCCAGCCGCGAGCTTTTCGTCGCACCCGCCCACGCCCATCGCCTTCAACCCCTC
>NZ_AMXB01000063.1:0-14978 GCF_000310125.2 Thauera sp. 27 | reverse complement strand
CCAGATCGAGCGTGTGGGTCTCAAGGACCATATGTTCGACGAGGCCGGCAGTCTTGCGCTTGGCCAGCAGCGCATCCTCGAGATCGCACGGGCCCTGTGTGCCGACCCCTGCCTGCTGCTGCTCGACGAACCCGCGGCCGGCTTGCGCTACAAGGAAAAGCAGGCGCTCGCCGAACTCCTGAAGAGGCTGCGCTCGGAAGGCATGGCCACGCTGATCGTCGAGCACGACATGGATTTCGTGATGAACCTGGTCGATCGCGTGGTGGTGATGGAGTTCGGCCAGAAGATCGCCGAAGGCCTGCCGGAAGAGGTGCAGCAGAACCCGGCGGTGCTTGAAGCCTATCTGGGCGGCGTGGAGTGAGCGAGGAGAACGCGATGACACAACAAACCCAAGCCAGCGCGCCCTCGAACGCGAGTGCGAAGAACCCGGTGCTCGAGGTCAAGGAGCTGTGTGTGTCCTACGGCAAGGTGGAGGCGCTCACCAATGCCAGCCTTACCGTGGGCGAAGGCCAGATCGTCACCGTGATCGGCCCCAACGGGGCGGGCAAGACGACGATGCTGTCGGCGATCATGGGCGTGCTCGGCTCCAAGGGGCAGGTCGCCTTCGACGGCAGCCTGGAGGTGGTGCCCGAGGTCGAGCGCATGGTTGCGCGCGGCATGACCCTGGTGCCGGAGAAGCGCGAGCTCTTCGGCGAGATGAGCGTCGAGGACAACCTGGTGCTGGGCGCCTTTCAGCGCTACCGCATGGGCAAGCGCGACCACGCGCAGACGCTCGAAGAGGTCTATGCGCTGTTCCCGCGCCTGAAGGAGCGCCGAGACCAGCACGCCGGCACCATGTCGGGCGGCGAACGCCAGATGCTGGCGGTGGGCCGCGCGCTGATGGCCAAGCCCAAGCTGCTGATGCTCGACGAACCCAGCCTGGGCCTTGCTCCGCTGATCGTGCGCGAAATCTTTCGCATCATCAGCGAGCTGCGCCGGCGCGGCGTGTCGATCCTGCTCGTCGAGCAGAATGCGCGCGCCGCACTCCAGGTGGCCGACTACGCCTATGTGCTCGAGACCGGCCAGATCGCCATGCAGGGCCCGGCGCACGCGCTCGCGGACGATCCGCGCGTGATCGAGGCCTACCTCGGCTTCGGCGGCAAGCATCAGGCGATGCTGTCGACCTGAGTCCGCCCCCGCCGGAATCCACCCGAAAAAGGACACCCCTATGGACGCGATGCGCATCCTGATGGACGAACACCAGTCGCTGGCCGCGATCATCCACGCCATCCGCCACATGATTGGCGAGATCGGCGCGGGCCGCCTGCAGCCGGACCACAAGCTGCTCGAGGCGATGGTGCATTACCTCGATGCCTACCCCGAGAAGCGCCACCACCCGAAGGAAGACGAATTCCTCTTTGGCCCGCTGCGCGCGCGCACGCATGACGCGGATGCCGCGCTCGACCGCCTCGAGGCCGAGCACGGCCAGGCCGAGGCCCGCATCGCGGTGCTCGAGGCCGCGGTGAAGGCCTACGCGCAAGACCCGGCCGGCGCCTTCGAGTCCTTCAAGCGCGCCTTCGAGGACTATGCCGCCTTCTACCGCAGCCACATGATGACCGAGGAGCGCGAGGTGCTGCCGCTCATCCGCAAGCACTTCACCGCCGAGGACTGGGACAAGGCGAACGCCGGCTTCGTCGCCGACGACCCGCTCTCTGGCACCCGCGCCACCGCGCGCGCCGGCGAGGAAGACTTCGCGCACATCTTCTCCAGGCTCGTCGCCGCCGCACCCGCCCCCATCGGGCTCGGCGCAGGACCGTACAAGGGCTGAACACCCGCCATTCACGGCAGACACATGCCGCGCCCCCAACACCAACAGGACCTACACCGATGAGCACTCAGACCGCTCCCCTGACCGAAGCCGCCACCAGCCACCTCGTCCGCCTCAAGGTGAACGAGTTCGACGTGCAGGTGCACTACAACGACTGCGGCACCGGCGAGCAGACCGTCGTCATGCTGCACGGCTCCGGCCCCGGCGCCACCGGCTGGGCCAACTTCCACCGCAACGTCGACGCCTTCGTCGGCGCCGGCTACCGCGTGGTGCTGATGGACTGCCTGGGCTGGGGCAAGAGCGACCCAATCGTGTGCACCGGCTCGCGCTCGGACCTCAACGCCCAGACACTCAAGGCCCTGCTCGACGCCCTGCAACTCGACACGGTGCACATCGTCGGCAACTCGATGGGCGGCCACAGCGCGGTCGCCTTCGCGCTCGCCAACCCGACCCGCGTCGGCAGGCTGATCCTGATGGGTGGCGGCACCGGCGGTCCGAGCCAGTTCGTGCCCATGCCCACCGAGGGCATCAAGCTGCTGCAGGGCCTGTACCGCGAGCCCACGATCGAGAACCTGAAGAAGATGATGAGCGTCTTCGTCTTCGACCCGGGCAGCATGACCGACGAGCTGTTCCAGGCCCGACTGGACAACATGCTGGCGCGCAAGGATCACCTCGAGAACTTCGTCAAGAGCCTGGCCGCCAACCCGAGGCAATTCCCCGACCAGGGCCCGCGCCTAGGCGAGATCGCCGCGCCGACGCTGGTGATCTGGGGCCGCGACGACCGCTTCGTGCCGATGGACGTCGCCCTGCGCCTGATCTGGGGCATGCCCAATGCCGAGCTGCACATCTTCAACCGCTGTGGCCACTGGGCGCAGTGGGAGCATGCGGACAAGTTCAACCGCATGGTGCTCGACTTCCTGGCGCACTGAGCCAGCCTGACCGAACTCCGAGAAACCATCCGACGAGATCCCTAAATGGACGAAAGCACGATCCAGCGCTGCGGCGACGAACTCTACGCGGCCCTGCAGGACCGCAGCCCGATTGCGCCGCTCACCGAGCGCCATCCCGGAATCGGCATCGAGGATGCCTATCGCATTCAACAGCGCATGATCGCCCGTCGCATCGAGGCGGGCGAGCGCATCGTCGGCAAGAAGATCGGCGTCACCAGCAGGGCGGTGATGAACATGCTCGGCGTCGACCAGCCCGACTTCGGCATGCTCACCGACGCGATGGTCTACGGCGCGGGCGAGCCGATCCCGACCTCGTCGCTGATTCAACCCAAGGCCGAGGGCGAGATCGCCTTCGTGCTCAAGCACGACCTGACCGGGCCGGGCGTGACCGCGGCGGATGTGTTGCGGGCGACCGAGGGCGTGATGGCCTGCATCGAGATCGTCGACTCACGTATCCGCGACTGGAAGATCCGCATCCAGGACACCGTGGCCGACAACGCGTCCTGCGGCGCCCTCGTACTCGGCTCCAGGCTGATCGACGTGCGCGACCTCGATCTCGTCACCTGCGGCATGGTGCTGGAGAAGAACGGCGAGGTCGTGGTGACGGGCGCCGGCGCGGCGACGATGAATTCGCCCGTCAATGCCGTCGTGTGGCTGGCGAACACCCTCGGCCGCCTGAGGATCGGCCTCAAGGCCGGCGAGATCGTGCTGTCGGGCGCGCTCGGCGCCATGGTGCCGATCAGCGCCGGTGACAACCTCCACATGAGCGTCGCCGGCATCGGCGACTGCTCGGCACGCTTCGTCTGACCACGAGCGCGGATTACAAAACTGGGCCGGAGGCGCACGAGGCCCTCACCGCCGGCCCTTGCCCCAAGACCGGCGCCACGCCGACAGAGACACAGAGGAACCCACGATGTCGTCCAAACAGGACCTGACGCGGCAATTCACGGCAGAAGAGGGGATCATCCACATCGGGGGCATCGAGGCGCTGGTGCGCCTGACGATGGACCAGATCCGCTTCGACCGCCGCCGCGGTCTGAACAACGCCATGTTCATCTCCGGCTACCGCGGCTCGCCCGTGGGCATGCTGGACGCCAACTTCATCAAGCAGCAGAAGCTGCTGATGCAGCACAACATCCAGTTCGTCGACGGCCTCAACGAGGACCTCGCCGCCACCGCCGTCTGGGGCACCCAGATGATGCACACGGTGGGCAAGCAGAAGTTCGACGGCGTGGTCGGCACCTGGTACGGCAAGGCGCCGGGCGTCGACCGCTCGGGCGACGCGCTCAAGCACGCAAACTACACCGGCACCCTGCGCAATGGTGGCGTGCTCGCCATCTTCGGCGACGACCCGAGCTGCAAGTCGTCCTCGCTGCCGAGTCAGTCGGAGGCCATGTTCTACCACGTCGGCATCCCCTCGCTGTACCCGGGCAACGTGCAGGACATCCTCGACTTCGGCCTGCACGGCTACTACCTGTCGCGCATCTCGGGCCTGTGGGCGGGCCTCAAGATCGTCACCAACGTCGCCGACGGCAGCGGCAGCGCGATCGTCGACCCCGACCGCCTGAAGTTCATCACCCCGGTGGTCGAGCTCGACGGCCGCCCCTACAGCCCCGAGGTCAACCTCGGC
Source organism: Thauera sp. 27 (assembly GCF_000310125.2). Taxonomy (NCBI): domain Bacteria; kingdom Pseudomonadati; phylum Pseudomonadota; class Betaproteobacteria; order Rhodocyclales; family Zoogloeaceae; genus Thauera; species Thauera sp. 27. The sequence goes on along the minus strand of NZ_AMXB01000063.1, from coordinate 10,591 downwards.
ATGAACGTGCGCAAGGACGCGCTCGACATGGAGCGCACGCTGTACTACGCGCGCCTCGAGCTCGCCCGCCAGTATGCGCGCGAGAACGGCCTCAACAAGGTCACGCTCCCCAACGTCGACGCCTGGCTGGGCATCATCACCGCCGGCAAGACCTACCACGACCTGCGCCAGGCCTTCATGGAGATGGGCCTGGACGACGACGCCCTGCGTCGCGCCGGCGTGCGCATCCTCAAGATCGGCATGCTCAACCCGCTGCAGCCGGACGACATCCGCGACTTCGCACGCGGGCTCGAGGAGATTCTCGTCGTCGAGGAGAAGCGCCCCTTCATCGAGCTGTTCGCCAAGGAGATCCTCTACGGCACGGCCAACGCGCCGCGCATCGTCGGCAAGCGCGACGAGGAAGGCTGCGACCTGCTGCCCTTCCACGGCGAGTTCGAGTCCGACATCATCGCCCGTGCGCTCCACGCCCGCCTGTCGCGCAAGACCCGGCTGGAGTCGGCCGAGGCCTGGATCCGCCGCCTGGACGAGATCCACAGCCGCAACGCGCTGACCACGCTGACGCGCTCGGCCTGGTACTGCTCGGGCTGTCCGCACAACACCTCCACCAAGGCCCCCGACGGCAGCATCGTGTCGGCCGGCATCGGCTGCCACACGATGGCGATGTGGATGAAGCGCGGCGTGGTCATGGGCACCCACATGGGCGCCGAGGGCGCGCAGTGGATCGGCATGCAGCCCTTCACCGACACGCAGCACATCTTCCAGAACATGGGCGACGGCACCTACGCCCACTCAGGCAGCCTGGCGGTGCGCTACTGTGCGGCGACCAACACCAACATCACCTTCAAGATCCTGGTCAACAGCCACACCTCGATGACCGGCGGCCAGGAGATCATGGGCGCCGAGCCGGTGCGCAACCTGGTGGCCGAGCTCGTGGCCAACGGCGTCAAGCGCATCATCGTCACCACCGAGGACCTGTCGCGCTACAACGCGGTCAATCTCATCGGCAACACCGAGGTCTGGCACCGCGACCGCATCATGGAAGCGCAGAAGCTGCTCGCCGAGACCGAAGGCACGACCGTGCTCATCCACGACCAGGAGTGCGCCGCCGAACTGCGCCGCCAGCGTGGCCGCGGCAAGGCCTGGGAGCCGGAGGCGGTCATGGTGATCAACGAGCGCGTGTGCGAAGGCTGCGGCGACTGCGGCGAGAAGTCCAACTGCATGTCGGTCGAGCCGGTGCAGACCGAGTTCGGCCGCAAGACCCGCATCCACCAGCCCTCGTGCAACAAGGACTACTCCTGTGTGAAGGGCTTCTGCCCGTCCTTCCTCACCATCACGCCCAAGGCCGACCCCAAGGCCGGCGAGGTGAAGAAAAAGAAGAAGGGCCGCCTGCCCGCGCTCGAGCGCGAACTCCCCGACCCCGTGTTCAAGGTCGACCCGGACAACTTCGGCGCCCACGTCATGGGCATCGGCGGCACCGGCTCGGTGACCGTGGCGGCGACCATCGCCAACGCTGCGCGCATCGACGGCAAGTGGGCGGTGGGCCTGGACCAGACCGGCCTGGCGCAGAAAGGCGGCGCAGTGATCTCGGACATCAAGGTCACTGCCACCCCCTTCGACGGCGCCAACAAGATCTCCGACGGCAGCACCGACCTCTATCTGGGCTTCGACATCCTCAACGCCACCGACAACAAGAACCTGGACAAGTGCCACCCCGAGCGCACGATCGCGATCGTGTCGACCGGCCAGGCGCCCACCGGCTACATGGTGTCGGACAAGGCGGTGCAGTTCCCCAACGTCGATCGCCTGACCCAGGGCATCGACCGCGTCAGCCGCCGCAACGACAACGTCTATCTCGACGCGCAGACGCTGGCCGAGGGCCTCTTTGCCGACAGCATGGCGACCAACATGTTCATGGTCGGCGTGGCCTACCAGGCCGGCGCGCTGCCGATCAGCGCCGCCGCCTTCGAGACCGCGATCCGCCAGGCCGGCGTCGGGGTCGACATGAGCCTGCTCGCCTTCAAGTGGGGCCGCATGGCGGTGCTCGACATCGACTACGTCCACGCCGAGATCCGCAAGTACGAGGCCAAGGCGCCCAAGCTGCCCGAGCTGACCGCCGAGGCGCGCCAGATCGTGGATTCGGTCGGTGCCAGCGGCGAAGTGCGCCGCCTGCTCGAGATCCGCGTGCCCGACCTGATCGGCTACCAGGACGCCGCCTACGCCCGCCGCTACGCGGCCAAGGTGAAGCGCGTGATGGAGGCCGAACAGCGCGTCGCACCGGAAGGCTCAGCGCTCACCGAAGCCGCCGCACGCTACTTCTACAAGCTGATGGCCTACAAGGACGAGTACGAGGTCGCCCGCCTGCACTCCGACCCGGCCTTCCTCGCCGAGCTCGACGCGCAGTTCCCGCACGGCTACACGGTCGAGTACAACCTCGCCCCGCCGCTGCTCTCCAAGCGCGACCCGGAGACGGGTGAGCCGATCAAGCAGAAGTACGGCCCGTGGGTGCTGAAGGCCTTCCGCCACCTCGCCAGGCTCAAGCACCTGCGCGGCGGCAAGTGGGACATCTTCGGCAAGACCGAGGAGCGTCAGCTGGAGCGCCAGGCAATCGAGGACTACGACCGCCTGCTCGACACCCTGTGCGACAAGCTCAGCCGCGACAACCTCGCCATCGCGGTCAAGCTCGCCAGCATGCCCGACGAGGTACGCGGCTACGGCCACGTCAAGGAGCGGCACATCGCGCTCGCCAAGGCCAGGCAGGCGCAGCTGATGGCCGACTTCAACAACCCGCAGGCCGCCAAGGCCCGCGGCGCGGCGCAGGTCGTGCAGTTCGTCTGATCGGTAACAGCCCCACCCAGGGGCCATGTACCGGGATTCAAGGCCCTGACCCCCGCCTCACCGCGGGCGTCGGGGCCTTTTCATTCTTCCTGAACCGACCGTCACCCCTGTACCTGCGCGTGCGGATCGCCCCTCCCCTCGCGATCGAAAATACAATGCGCTCGGCCTCACTCCACCGGCTCGTTCAGCGCCACTTCCAGCTGGCGCCCTGCCTCGACCAAGGCCGGCAGGTAGCGGGTGGCGGCCTCGGCGTGCGAGACCGCGCGCACGAGGTAGATCACGTTGATGCTGGCAATCACCTTTCCGCTCTGGAACACCGGCACCGCGATCGCGCCGATCTTGCGCTCCGCGCTCCAGTCGCCCTCGTTGGAGCTGTAGCCGCGGCTGCGCGTCTGCTCGAGCAGGTTGGCGATGAACTTGCCGTCATTGGCCAGCGCCGCCTGCACCGGATCGCGGCGCAACAGCACCAGCAGCGCCTCGCGCTCGGCGTCGGCGCAATAGCAGAAATAGGCGCGCCCGGCCGCGGTCAGCAGCATCGGCAGACGCTCGCCCACCATCGCACGGTTGAAGGACAGCGAGCTGAAGCGATGCGTCGACTCGCGGATCAGCATCGAGCCGCCGTCGGGCGTGCATAGGTCCGACGGCCAGCGCACCTGCTGCAGCAGCTGGGCGAGCACCGGGCCCGACACCATCGAGATGCGCTCCTCGTCCTTGAAGCCTTCGGACAGGGCGCGCACGTTCAAGGTCAGCACGTAGCGGTCGTCCGACACGCTGCGCTTCACATAGCCCTCTTCGATCAGCGTCTCCAGCAGCCGGCGCACCGTCGTGCGGTGCAGCCCGGTGCCGGCGGCAAGCTGCGCGAGCGAGGCGCGCCCCTTGTCGTGCCGGTTCAGCACGCGCAGCAACTCCAGCCCGCGGGCAAGGCTGCGCACCGTTCCGTAGTCGGCGCCCGTATCAGGCCTCATTTCAAAATCCTTTGTAAACAACGTTGTGCGCTATGTGGACGGTGGTCGAAGTGTTTTTGTTTGGACTGTCGAGAATTTCTAGACTCCGTCCAACTGATCGCCACATAAAAAACGCTTCTTACCCGAATCCGCCGCCGCACATCGCCCTGGCAACCGGCGATCCCGCGCAGCCCCGCACACAACAGGAGTCCGCAACATGAACGAAAACACCCGCTTCGATGCCGACGTCGTCGTCGTCGGCGCCGGCCCGGTCGGCCTCGCCCTCGCCAGCATGCTCGGCCTGCACGGCGTCAGGGCCATCCTGCTCGAGCGTGGCGACGAGTTGATCGACTACCCACGCGCGGTCGGTATGGACGACGAGTGCCTGCGCACGCTGCAGGGCATCGGCATGGCCGAAGCGGTGTTGCCGCATCTGACCCCTTACCACTGGATGCGCTTCGTCACCAAGAGCGGACGCTGCTTCGCTTCGATCGAGCCGCGCACCGACGAGTTCGGCTGGTCGCGCCGTAACGCCTTCAACCAGCCGCTGGTCGACCGTGTGCTGCTCGACGGCCTCGAGCGCTTCGACAACGTCGATGTGCGCCTGGGCAGCGACGTGCTGCGCTTCGAGCAGGACAGTGAGGGCGTCAGCCTCGACGTCAAGCGCAGCGACGGCACGGTGTACACCCTGCGCACACGCTGGCTGGTCGGCAGCGACGGCGGCCGCAGCCCGATCCGCACCGCGCTCAACGTCGGCTTCGGCGGCTTCACCGACACCTCCAAGTGGCTGGTGGTGGACGTGCGCAACGACCCGCTCGGCGTCCCCAACATCTACATGCACTGCGACCCCTCGCGTCCGTATGTGTCGGTTGCCCTGCCGGATTCGATCCGCCGCTTCGAGTTCATGATCTTCGAGAACGAGACCGAAGAGGAAATGACCCAGCCGCACAACATTGCCATGCTGATGGCCAAGGTGCTACCGCCGGGCGTCGATGCCACGAGCCTGGACTACATCCGCAAGCGCGTCTACACCCACAACGCGCGCATCGCCGACCGCTGGAAGGTGGGCCGCGTGATGCTCGCCGGCGATGCCGCGCACATCATGCCGGTGTGGCAGGGCCAGGGCTACAACACCGGCATGCGCGATGCCGCCAACCTGGGCTGGAAGCTCGCCTACGTGGTCAAGGGCATCGCCTCCGAGAAGCTGCTCGACACCTACCAGCTCGAGCGCCCGCCGCACGCCAAGGCGATGATCGATCTTTCGGTGACCGCCGGCCGCATCTTCTCGCCGCGCAACCCGGCGGTGGTCGCCGCGCGCGACTTCGCCACCTGGGCGCTCAACCTGGTGCCGCCAGCCAAGCGCTACTTCACCGAGATGCGCTTCAAGCCGATGCCCAAGTACGAGACCGGCCTGGTCGTGTCCGAGGCCGAGGTCAACACCGAGCCCGGCGTCAAGCAACTGCTCTGCCAGCTGGCGCGCAAGACCCCGCTGCTCGGCCGCCTGATGCCGACCAAGCGCGTGGGCAAGAACTCGCCGGTCGGCAAACTCTTCATCCAGCCCAGGGTGCGCACCCGCGATGGTGAGGTCAAGCTGCTCGACGACGTCATGGGCAGCGGCTTCGCCCTGGTGTGCTGGGGCGTGGATCCGAGCTTCTGGCTCAACCAGAAGAGCCGCGACATCCTCGCCGCGCTCGGCGGGCGCATCATCACCGTCAAGCCGGTAGTGCAGATTCATCGCGACCGCGATATCGGCCCCGACGCCATCGTCGTCGGCGACGAACAGATGCGCCTCAAGGAGTGGTTCGGCACCTACCCGGGCGCGGTGGCGGTGATCCGTCCCGACCGCTTCGTCGCCGGTCTCGCCTACCCGGTCAAGATCAACGAACTGCTGGCGCAGATCGCCGACAAGATGGGGCTGAACGTGAGCCAGGGAGCCGCCTGATGCAAGCCCGCCTGCAGTGCCTGTCGCACACCCCGCTGAAGGGCTACTTCGATCCCGAGGCCGCCATCGTCAAGGAGGTGGCCGGGCTGGTCGCGACCCTGCGCGCGGAGGTCGAGGCCTTCGACCCGGAGGTGATCTACCTGTTCTGGCCCGATCACCTCAACGGCTTCTTCCTCGAGCTGATGCCGCAGTTCTGCATCGGCATGGCGGCCGAGTCGGTGGGCGACTACCAGACCTCGGCCGGGCCGCTGAACGTGCCGCGCACGCTCGCCGAAGCCTGCGCGCAGGCGGTGGTCGATGCCGGCATCGACCTCGGGTTTTCCTACCGCATGCAGGTCGACCACGGCTGCGCCCAGCCGCTCGAAGAGCTCACCGGCGCGCTCGACCGCTATCCGGTGGTGCCGATCTTCATCAACTCGGTGGCGCCGCCGGTGGTGAGCTTCCAGCGCGCCCGCCAGCTCGGCGAGGCGGTCGGCCGCTTCGCCCGCGAGCAAGGCCAGCGCGCGCTGTTCATCGGTTCCGGCGGCCTGTCGCACAACCCGCCGGTGCCACAGCTGGCAACCGCGGTCGACCCGGAAGTCATCGCCCGCCTGATCAGCAACCGCAACCCCTCGCCGGAAGCCCGTGGCGCCCGCCAGGCGCGCACGATCGCCGCCGCCGAGGCCTTCACCGCCGGCGCCAGCACCCTGCATCCGCTCAACGCCGCGTGGGACCGCAAGCTCATGGAACAGCTCACCGCGCGCGACTGGCCGGCGCTCGACGCCTACCGCAACGCCGACATCACCGCCGACGCTGGCGGCTCGGCGCACGAGGCCAAGACCTGGGTCGCGGCGGTGGCCGCGATGGATGCCGCCTGCGCCGGGACCTGGACAGCCGAGCAGCGCTACTACCGCGAGATCCCGGAGTGGATCGCCGGCTTCGGCGCCCTCAGCGGCAGCAATGCCTGACCTGAAGCGCCCAATCACCCTCGACCCCAAGCAAGCCCGGAAACACAGCGCAACATTCTTAATACCCAGAGAGACCAGGAGATAAAAATGAAGCTTCGCCTCAAGACCCAGATTGCTGCCCTTGCCCTCACCCTCAGCGCCGGCCCGGCGCTCGCCGACATCAACGTCGGCGTCGTGTTCTCGCTCACTGGCCCGGCCGCCTCGCTCGGCGCCGAGACGCGCAAGGCCATCGAGTTCATGCCCACGAGCCTCGGCGACGAGAAGATCAACTACATCGTGCTCGACGACGCCACCGACCCGACCAACGCGGTCAAGAACACCCGCAAGCTGGTCGGCGAAAACAAGGTCGATGCCATCATCGGCCCTAACCTGATCACCAACGGCATGGCGATGGTCGACGTCGCCAACGAGGCTCAGGTGCCGATGCTGTCGATCGCGCCAATCGACCCCGCCGCCGACAAGCGCGCCTGGGCCTTCCGCGTCGAGCCCACCGCCGACGTCATGGTCGGCCGAGTGGTCGAGGACATGAAGGCCAAGGGCGTCAAGACCGTCGGCTTCATCGGCTTCTCAGACTCCTGGGGCGAGCTGCTGCTGAAGGCACTGACCCAGACCACCCAGGCCGCCGGCATCAAGATCATCGCCACCGAGCGCTACGCCCGCACCGACACCTCGGTGACCGGCCAGGCGCTGAAGGTGTTGTCCGCCCGTCCGGACGCGGTCTTCGTCGGCGGCTCGGGCACGCCCGCCGCCCTGCCGCAGACCACGCTGCGCGAGCGCGGCTTCAAGGGCCCGATCTACCAGTCGCACGCCGTCGCCAACAAGGAGTTCCTGCGCCTCGGCGGCAAGAACGTCGAGGGCGCGCGCCTGCCGGTCGCCCCGGTGCTGGTCGCCGAGCAGCTGCCCGACGGCCATCCCAACAAGGCCGCCGGCGTGGCCTTCCTACAGCAGCTCGAAGGCAAGCTCGGCGCCGATTCGCGCTCGACCTTCGCCGGTGCGGCCTACGACGCCGGGCTGCTGCTCGAGAACGCCATGAAGGAAGCAATCAAGACCGCCAAGCCGGGCACCCCCGAGTTCCGCGAGGGCATCCGCAAGGCGCTCGAGGGCACCAAGGGGCTGGTCGGCGTCAATGGCACCTACACCCTGAGCGCCGAGGATCACGGCGGCTACGACCCGAAGGCGGTCGTGCTGATCGAGGTCGCCAACGGCAAGTGGTCGCTCGTCAAGTAAGCAAGCCAACGCATGCGCGCTGTCTGCCCCCGGTGAAGGCGCGCGCATTTCCCATGCACTTCCCCCATGAGACGCCGCAGGCAGCCCCCGGAACGGGTGCCCTTGCGGGGCAGCAGCATGCTGCGTCCGGGGCGGAGCGAAGGAGGACGAGATGGATTCAAGTGTTGCACTGATCCTGGGCCAGGACGGCATCACCAACGGCGCGATCTACGCGCTGCTGGCGCTGGCCCTGGTGCTGGTGTTCGCAGTCACGCGGGTGATCTTCATCCAGCAGGGCGAATTCGTAGCGTACGGCGCGCTGACGCTGGCGATGATGCAGTCGGGCACGGTGCCGGCCACGGTGTGGCTGCTGCTGGCGATGGGCGTGCTGGTGACCGCCTTCGACGGCGCCCGGGCCTTGAAGGCGGGCCAGATGCAGCGCGCCGTGGGCGTAGCGGGCTGGAACCTGGCCTACCCGCTGGCGCTGGCCGGGCTGCTGTCGGCGCTGCCGGCCAATGAACTGCCGCTGGCGCTGCAGGTGATCCTGACCCTGGCGATCGTGGTGCCGATGGGGCCCATGATGTACCGCCTGATGTACCAGCCGATCGCCTCTGCGCCGGTGCTGATCCTGCTGATCGTGTCCGTGGCCCTGCATATCGCGATGGTGGGCCTGGGGCTGCTGTTCTTCGGCGCCGAGGGGCACAGAACGCCGGCCTTCAGCGAGCTCAGCTTCGATCTCGGCCCGCTGATGGTGACGGGGCAGACGATCTGGGTGCTGGTGGTGTCGGTGCTGCTGATCGTGGCGCTCTACCAGTTCTTCGAACGCACGCTGTACGGCAAGGCCTTGCGCGCAACCGCGATCAACCGCGTCGGGGCGCAGTTGATGGGGATCTCGCCCGCGCTTGCCGGCAAGCTCACCTTCTTCCTGGCCGCTTTCATTGGCGCGCTCTCGGGCGTGCTGATCGCCCCAATCACCACCATCTATTACGACACCGGATTCCTGATCGGGCTCAAGGGCTTCGTTGCCGCCATCATCGGCGGCCTGGCCAGCTACCCGATCGCCGCGCTTGGCGCCATTGCAGTCGGGTTGCTCGAAGCCTTCGCTTCATTCTGGGCCAGCGCGTACAAGGAAGTCATCGTGTTTACGCTAATCATCCCCGTGCTGCTGTGGCGTTCGCTGACCAGCCACCACGTGGAGGAGGAAGAATGAGAACCGACCGTCTGGTGCTGGGGGCCTTCCTTGCCCTGCTGTTGATGGTGCCGGCGATCCTTTCGCCGTACTACGTGACGCTGCTCAACTACATCGGCCTGTATGCGATGGTCGCCCTCGGCCTGGTGCTGCTCACCGGCGTGGGCGGGCTCACGAGCTTTGGCCAGGCGGCCTTCGTCGGCCTGGGGGCCTACACCACCGCTGCGCTGACCACGGCGACGGACCTGCCGGCCTGGCTGGCCTGGGTGGGGGCTTCGCCCTGGCTCACGCTTGTGGCGGGCTTGCTCATTACCGCTGCCGTGGCGGTCCTGCTGGGTTCGCTCACGCTCAAGCTGTCGGGCCATTTCCTGCCCTTGGGTACGATCGCCTGGGGCATCAGCCTGTACTTCCTGTTCGGCACCATGCAAAGCCTGGGCGGGCACACCGGCATCACCGGCATTCCGCCCATCGAGTTGTTCGGCTGGACGCTCGATGGCGGCGGCGAGATCTTCTACCTGATCTGGGCCTTCCTGCTGCTGGGCATGCTCACCACCCACAACCTGCTCGACTCGCGCGAAGGGCGCGCGATCCGCGCCTTGAAAGGAGGCAGGGTGATGGCAGAGGCGATGGGTGTCGACACCGGCCGTGCGCGCATGATCATCTTCGTGATTGCCGCGCTGCTGGCCTGTGCCTCGGGCTGGCTGTATGCGCACATGCAGCGCTTCGTGAACCCGACTCCGTTCGGTGTGCATATCGGCATCGAGTATCTATTCATGGCGGTGGTCGGCGGTGCTGGCTATGTGTGGGGGGCGATCGTCGGCGCGGGCGTCATCACCGTGCTCAAACAGTGGCTGCAGGATTGGCTGCCGAGCCTGCTGGGCGCGAGCGGCAACTTCGAGATGATCGTATTCGGCATCCTGATGGTGCTGGTGCTGCACCGCGCCCGTGAGGGCCTGTGGCCGATCCTCAAGAAGCTTGTGCCGATGCGCACCATCCACAAGACGATCGATGCCCAGGCCGAGCCTCTGCCGCGGCGTACGCTGCCCGCGCCCGGGACGCTGATCCTCGAGGCCAAGGACGTCACGCGCAGGTTCGGCGGTCTGGTGGCGAACAACAACATGAGCCTCGAGGTCAAGGCCGGCGAGATCCTCGCCTTGATCGGCCCCAACGGTGCGGGCAAGAGCACGATGTTCAACCAGATCTCGGGTGTCGATACGCCGACCTCGGGCGAGGTGCTGTTCCTGGGCAAGCCGGTGGCCGGTCGTGACTCGCGTGAGATCGCCCGCATGGGCATGAGCCGCACGTTCCAGCATGTGAAGCTGCTGCCCACCATGAGCGTGCTCGAGAACGTGGCCATCGGCGCACACCTGCGCAGCCACAAGGGCGTGCTCAGCTCGGCCTGGCGCCTGGACCGCGCCGAAGAGGCGCGCATCCTCAAGGAGGCCGCGCACCAGATCGAGCGTGTGGGTCTCAAGGACCATATGTTCGACGAGGCCGGCAGTCTTGCGCTTGGCCAGCAGCGCATCCT
>NZ_AMXB01000062.1:0-15425 GCF_000310125.2 Thauera sp. 27 | reverse complement strand
CGCGTGCGCGCTGCGGCCGCTGTCGGCGCTGTTCGGTGCGCTCGCGCGTCGGCGGCGCGCGCGCGTGCGCGCTCAGCGCCTGCCGGTGCCGGTGGTCATCGTTGGCAACATCGCAGTGGGCGGCAGTGGCAAGACGCCGGTCGTGGCCTGGCTGGTCGAGGTATTGCGCGCGGCCGGCTGGCAGCCGGGGATCGTGAGTCGCGGCCACGGCGGCAGCGTGCAGGGCGTCGCGGCAGTGCCGGCCGATGGTGACCCGGCGACGTTCGGCGACGAACCCGTTCTGCTGGCTCGGATCACCGGGTGCCCATTGGTGGTGGGACGGGACCGGGTGGCGGCCGCGGCGGAGCTGTTGCGGAACACGCCCGCTTGCGACGTGATCGTCGCCGACGACGGTCTGCAGCACTACCGCCTGGGGCGGGACATCGAGATCGCGGTCGTCGACGAGGCCACGCTGGGCAACCGCTGGCTGCTGCCCGCGGGGCCGTTGCGAGAGCCCCTTGCCCGTCTGGCCGAGGTCGATCTCGTGATCGCGCATGGCGAGTTGTCGGCGAGCACGCGCGCGGCGGCGCATGATGTTCCGGTCCATGCCATGCGGCTGGAAGGCGCTGTGCTGCAGGCGGTGAATGAACCGCAGCGCACGCGTGCCCTGGCTGAGTTGAGCGGGCAGAGGGTGCATGCAGTGGCGGGTATTGGTCGCCCGCAGCGCTTTTTCGATCAATTGGCCGAAGCGGGGCTGGAGGTGATTGCACACCCCTTTGCCGACCATCATGCCTTTGTCGCTGAAGACCTTGCCTTCGGCGATGCAAGGCCGATCCTGATGACGGCCAAGGATGCGGTAAAATGCCGGGCTTTCGCGCCTGCCGACAGCTGGGAGCTACCGGTGAAGGCGCAGATCGGCGTCGATGCCGCCACACGCATCCTGGAGAAACTCGAAGATGGACCCACGACTGCTTGAGATCCTCGTCTGCCCGTTGTGCAAGGGGCCGCTCGACTTCCTGGCCGACAAGCAGGAATTGGTGTGCAAGGCCGATCGCCTGGCCTACCCCATACGTGACGGCATTCCGGTCATGCTGGATGAGGAAGCACGCGCGATGAGCGCCGAAGAGGTCGACGCTTTGCGCGACCCCCGCCGCTGCTGAGCCGGACGGGCGCCATGACAGCGTTTCGGATCGTGGTTCCGGCGCGTTATGCGTCGACACGACTGCCGGCCAAGCCTTTGGCCGACATCTGTGGAAAGCCGATGATCGTGCGTGTGCTCGAGCGTGTGCGCGCAGCGGGGGCTGCCGAGGTTCTGGTGGCGACCGATCACGACGGCGTTCGCGATGCCGTGAGTGCGGCGGGCGGTGTCGTGGTGATGACCCGTTCAGATCATCCGAGTGGTACCGATCGTCTCGCCGAGGTGGCTGAGCTGTGCGCGTGGGCCGACGAGGACATCATCGTCAATGTTCAGGGCGACGAGCCCTTGATCGACACTGCAGTCGTTGCTGCCGTTGCCGAAGCGCTCGCCCGGGATGCTGAATGCGCGATTGCGACGGCTGCCCACCCGCTCGCAGATGCGGCCGAGGTTTTCAATCCCAACGTGGTCAAGGTTGTCTGTGATGCCGCGGGGCGAGCGCTGTACTTCTCGCGCGCGCCGATCCCGTGGGCGCGCGATGCCTGGGCGGAGGCGCGCACCGGGTTGCCGGCCGGGCTGCCCATGCTGCGCCACGTTGGCCTCTATGCCTATCGCGTCGGCTTTCTGCGCCGTTATGCCAGCCTCGCGCCGTCTCCGCTCGAGCACTGGGAGGCGCTGGAACAGTTGCGGGCGCTCTGGCATGGCTACCGTATCGGTGTGCTCGAACTCGACCATGCGCCTGCAGCAGGGGTGGACACCATGGAGGACCTCGAGCGTGTACGGGCAATTTATGCCAGTGGCGCTGTTTGACCGCCGCGACCTGCGTCGGTTAAGTTTCGGCCTGTTCATCAATCAATAATCAATCGGCCTCGTCCAGGGCCGTCAATTTCGGGAGGGTGTATGCGACTGATTCTTTTGGGGCCGCCGGGTGCCGGCAAGGGGACGCAAGCCAACTTCATCAAGGAGAAGTTCGGCATTCCGCAGATCTCCACCGGTGACATGCTGCGCGCAGCGGTCAAGGCGGGCACGCCGCTCGGCATCGAGGCCAAGAAGGTGATGGATGCCGGCGGCCTGGTTTCCGACGACATCATCATCGGCCTGGTGAAGGATCGCCTTTTGCAGGATGACTGCAAGGCCGGCTATATGTTCGACGGCTTCCCGCGCACCATCCCGCAGGCAGATGCAATGAAGGACGCCGGTGTGCCGATCGACTTCGTGCTCGAGATCGATGTGCCCGACAGCGAGATCGTCGAACGCATGAGCGGGCGCCGCGCCCACCTCGCCTCGGGTCGCACCTACCATGTCAAATACAACCCGCCCAAGGTCGAAGGCAAGGATGACGTGACCGGCGAGGATCTGGTGCAGCGCGACGATGACAAGGAAGAGACGGTGAAGAAGCGTCTCGATGTCTACCATGCGCAGACCAAGCCGCTCGTCGAGTACTACGGCAAGTGGGCCGCCTCCGGCGACGCCAATGCTCCCAAGGTGCGCAAGATCTCGGGTCTCGGCCCGGTCGAGGAGATTACCGCGAACGCTTTCGCAGCGCTCAAGTAATCTTCTCTGGATCGTGGGCGGGCCGGTGTGTGTACTGGCCAGCTCTCTCGCGCGGCCGCGCCGGATTCGGTGGCGGCCGCGTTTGTTTTGATGCTGCGGCGAGATGGTTGCTTCGGCAACGGATTTCGTCGGGAGGTCTGGCGCGATGACGCATTCGAACCTGCTCTATGCGCATTCGGGCGGCGTGACCGCCGTCATCAACGCGACCGCGGCGGCGGTGATCGAGACCGCGCGCAGCTACGCACCACGCATCGGAAAGGTGCTGGCAGCGCATCGCGGTATTGGTGGCGTGCTCGCCGAGGATCTGATCGATACGGATGCGCTCGACGAGACCGCGCTCGAGCGCCTGGCTCGTACGCCGGGCGGTGCTTTCGGCTCATGTCGGTTCGACCTGCCGCGGGACGATGGCGGAGCAGTGATGGATCGCCTGTTCGCAGTGTTCGACGCCCACCGCATCGGCTACCTGCTCTACAACGGCGGAAACGGTTCGATGGACGCGGTGGCGCGCCTGCATGACGAAGCGTTGCGCCGTGGCCATCCTCTGCAGTGTGTCGGCGTTCCGAAGACGGTGGACAACGATATCGTCGGCACCGACTGCTGCCCGGGCTTCGGCTCTGCCGCCAAGTACCTCGCAACCTCGATGCTGGAAGCCGGGCTCGACATTGCGTCGATGGTCGGACGCAAGGGTAGCGTCTTCGTACTCGAGGTGATGGGGCGCAACACGGGCTGGCTGGCCGCGGCTACCGCGCTTGCCGCTGACGGCGATCCCGAGCGCGCGCCACATGTGGTGCTGCTGCCGGAGGTGGGGTTCGATGAGGCGCGCTTCCTGCAACGTGTGCGCGAGACGACCGAGCGGCTCGGCTATTGCACGGTGACGGTGTCAGAGGGCATCCGCCGCGCTGACGGCAGTCTGCTCATGGAGAAGTCGCGCGACCCGCGTGGTTACGTCCAACTCGGCGGCGCAGGGTCGGCAATCGCACGCCTGCTCCATGAGCAACTCGGTTACAAGCATCATTGGGCGATCCCGGACTACCTGCAGCGTGCGAGCGGGCACTGGCTGTCGGCGACCGATCGCGAGCAGGCGATGGCAGTCGGTCGGGCGGCTGTCGAGTATGCGCTTGCTGGCGGCGGTGGCCAGATGTCTGCCATCCGCCGCCTTCAGGATGCCCCTTACCGCTGGGATGTGGTCGCGGTGGACACGCGTCCGATCGCCAATCTCGAGCGTGCCCTGCCGTCTGCCTTCCTGAGCGCAGACGGACTCCACGTCACCCAGGCTGCTTGCGACTACATACGTCCGCTGGTCGAGGGTGAGTTCACCCAGCCGGTGCGTGGCGGCTTGCCGGATTACCGGGCCTTCGAGCTACCCAGGCTGGCGCGTCTGCTGCCAGCCTGGGCTGGCTGAGCGCTTGGCTGCTCGGCGCTGTTTCCCCAATCACTGTCCATAGGGTATCCACTTGTCTCGATCGATCAATCTGCTCATCGCTGGCCTGTTGTTCGTCGGTCTCAACACGTGGCTCGGTTCGGGACTCGGCGCCGCCGGCGCCGGGCTGGCCCTCGTGGCGACGATTGCCTGGTTGTGGATGAGCGAAGCGCTGCATGTCAGCGTCACCGCGCTGCTGGTGCCGCTGCTGGCTGCGGCGAGCGGTGTGCTTGCCTTCGACGAGGCCTTGTTGCAGTTCGCTGATCCGGTGATCTTCCTTTTTCTGGGCGGTTTCGCGCTTGCTGCGGGCCTGCAGCGCCAGGGACTGGATCGATGGATGGCGGGGCAGGTGATGCGGCGTGCCGGGGCGCACTTCGGTCGCGCCGTGCGCTGGATGTTCTGGCTCACTGCCTTCATGTCGATGTGGATCAGCAACACGGCCACGGCCGCGATGATGCTGCCGCTGGCGCTCGGATTGCTGTCGCCCCTGCCGGTCGAGCAGTACCGGCGCACCTGGATGTACGTGCTTCTTGGCGTCGCCTTCTCGGCCAACATCGGTGGCATCGGCACGCTGGTAGGTAGCCCGCCCAATGCGATCGCGGCCTCGAACGTGGGCCTGAGCTTCGCCGGCTGGCTCGCCTGGGGGTTGCCGCTGGTGCTCGTGCTGATGCCACTGATGGAGTTTGCGCTGCGTCGCACGCTGAAGCCCAGGCTCGACATCGTGCTGACTTCGCCGCCGCCGCCCGCAGCGTGGACCGGGCCGCAGAAGGCGATGTTTGGGGTGTTTGGGCTGACCGTCGCACTGTGGGTGTTTGGTGCGCCGCTGGGTGCAATGTTTGGTCTGGTACGCGGTTACGATGCGGCGGTCGCGATCCTCGCGCTTGTCCTTCTGCATGGGCTTGGGCTGGCCAGTTGGCGGGATGTCGAGCGCAGTACCGAGTGGGGCGTGCTGCTGCTGTTCGGGGGCGGGTTGACGCTGAGCAAGGCGCTGGCCGAGAGCGGCGCCGCCGCCTGGCTTGCCGCCCAACTCGGCGGTCCCTTGCAAAGCATGCCGGTGCTGCTTTGCCTGGGGCTGATGATCCTCTTCGCGCTCATCATCACCGAGGTCACCAGCAACACCGCCAGTGCGGCGCTGCTCATTCCGCTGTTCCTTGGACTGGCGCCTCAGGTCGAAAGCGTGCCGCTTGCCGTGCTGGTGGCGGTGGGCACGTCCTGCGCCTTCCTGCTGCCAGTGGCGACACCGCCCAACGCCATCGTGTTCGGTAGCGGCCACGTACCGCAGAAGGTGATGATCAAGGGCGGGCTGGGCGTGACACTGATCGTCTATCCCGCCTTGATCGTCGCTGCGGCGATCGGCTTGGTCCTTTACTGAGCGAAGCGCTCAGGCCTGCGGCTGGAGCACCGTCGCCGCCGCAGCGGGCTTGCGCTCCGGCATGTAGGCGGCAACCTGGCAGAGCACTGCGGCAACGTAGGGAATGCACTGCAGGCATAGGATGCCGACCCACAGTTGAGTCTCCAGGTTGTCTGCGCCGCGCTGCGCGACGAGGGTTGCCGCGCCGAGGAGCAGGGCCACGAGCATGCCGATCTCCTCGCGGATCGGATTGAAGAAGGCCAGTGCGCCGCCGCCGCGCCAGCCTTTGGGGGTGACGACGAACACGCCTTTCTTCTTGACCAGGCCGGCGAACACGCCGCGCGCGATCGCGTGCGCGAGGCCTACCGACAGGATCGAGGCACCGAGGATGTCCTTCCACGGGCAATCCATGGTGCGCCGGTAGAGGATGGGGCCGAGCGCCGCCTTGAAGGCCATGAAGCCGAGGATGGGCAGCGCGAGTGCGATCACCGGCAGGCCGAAGGCCTTCGGGAACAGCAGGATGCCCAGCGTCCACAGCAGGCTGCCGAACGCGAACACGAGTTGCAGGGCGTCGCCCAGCCACGCGAACCAACCCGTGAGGAAGTGGTAGCGCTGAGCGAGGTTGAGGTTGCTGCGGCCGATCATCTGCGGCAGGTGGGCCTTGAGAATCTGCATTGCGCCGAAGGCCCAGCGGAAGCGCTGGCTCTTGATCGCTGCGAAGCCCGAGGGTGTCAGGCCACGGCCGAGGATATGGTCGACATAACGGGTGTCGTAGCCCTTCTCGATCAGGCGCAGACCGAGTTCGGTGTCCTCGCAGATGCACCATTCGGACCATCCGCCGACCTCTTCGAGCGCCAGGCGGCGCACCAGGGTCATGGTGCCGTGCTGGATCAGCGCGTTGCGCTCGTTGCGGTGGTGCATGCCGATGCGGAAGAAACCGTCGAACTCCCAGTTGCACATGCGCTTGAAGGGTTGGGTCTCCCAGTCGCGGTGGGCCTGAGGTGCTTGTACGACGGCGACGTCGGGTTGGTCGAAGTGGGGGATCAGGCAGGCTAGCCAATCGGGCTCGACCACGTAGTCCGCGTCGACCACGCCCACCACCTCGGCGCGCGGATCGGTGACCTTGAGGCCGTAGTTCAGGGCGCCAGCCTTGAAGCCGGGCCAATTGGCAAGGTGGAAGAAGCGGAAGCGCGGGCCAAGTTCGGCGCAGCGGCGCTCGAGCGGCTTCCACAGCGCCTCGTCGCGGGTGTTGTTGTCGAGCACGAGGACTTCGAAGTTCTCGTAGTTCATCTTCGCCAGACTATCGATGGTCGCGATCACCATCTCCGGCGGCTCGTTGTAGCAGGCGAGGTGGATCGATACGAAGGGTTGCTGGTCGGGGGCGTGCGGCGGCAGCGGCATGAAGCGGCGCTGCCATTTCTTCTTGAACAGCACCTCGCCGAACTCGAAGCCGTGCGACAGCAGCACCGCTGCTGTCATGCAGGTCGCGCCGATGAGCAGCACCAGGCCGATGAGGTCGCGCTGGGTGAGGTAATAGTCCACCGGGACGTTGATGCCGATGATCAGCGTGGACACGCAGGCCTGGATCAGCGCAGCGAGGAAGAGGCGGCCGAACACGCTCCAGCCGGGCAGGAAGAAGGCTGCCAGCATCATCGGGATGAACGCCAGTGCCGCGGCGTTGCTTGCCTTTTGCGACCAGTAGGGATCCCGCTCGACGAGGCCTTCGAGCGCATACTTGAGCTCGCGATCGGCATTGAACATGCCCCAGTAAGGACCCGCCCAGCCTTCGACATCGACCTTCCAGGGTTGGTCGATGGCCTCCATCAGGAAGTAGTCGATGCGCGGGGTGCGCGGGTGGGCGAGAAATTCGCGCACGAAGCGAGCCTGGTTGTCGAGCGAGGGGACCGAGGCGCCGATGGTAGGGCCGCGACTCGGCCAGCCGACCTCGCCGACGACGATCTTCTTGCGTGGGTGCGCCTTGGCGACTTCATCGTAGCGTTGGAAGGCATACTCGACCGCTTCCTCGACCGGCAGGCCTTCGTGATAAGGCAGCAAGTGCACGGTGATGTAGTCGACATGCTTGGCGAGCTCGGGGTAACGCAGCCACACGTGCCAGGGCTCGGCAGTGGATACCGGCTTGCGGATTGCCTTGCGTACCTGGTCGAGGTAGGTGATGAGCTCATCGACTCGCAAATCGCCGCGCAGGATGGCCTCGTTGCCGACCATCACGCGCTCGATGTGGCGCATGCTGCGGGCGGCGTCGATGAGGCCGTCGATCTCGCGAGCGTTCTTGTCCTTGTCGCCATCGAGCCAGGCACCGGCCGTGACCATCATGTCGCGCTCACCCGCCAGCGCCAGCAGGTCGGGCAGGTCATACATGCCGTAGGTGCGCAGGCCGTCCGACATGCGCCCGAGGAGGTCGAGGTCGGAGGCGACATCCTGGCGTGCGGGGTAGCTGCCGCGGAGCGGGCTTTGGTCACGCTGGAAGCCGTTGTAGGCGAAGCCCTTGATACTCTGGTTGGTGCCGATGAACTCGACCCCACGGTTGAACTGCTGCCAGATCCAGTACTGAGCGAAGGCGACCATGGCGGCGATCGCGATGGCGACGGCCAGGCGGACTGCGAACGAAGCGGCGTGTTTCATATTCTTGTCTGGAGCCTTGCTGTGATCGTGCGGCGTGGTGGCCTTGCCCTCGTCTGCGTCGCGTGGTCGCGCCACGTGCAAATGTCGCTTGTGCCGTTGCTGTGACACAATCGCGAACATCGGGCGCGTCCCTTCGGACGGTGAGCCGGGCGCATTTTATGCGCCATTTCAGTCCCTTACGAGCGACGCACGATGCGAATTTGCAACAGCAGGTTTGTGCCGCGCTGCGGCCATGATTTTTAAGGATAAGCCCGGATTGAAGCCATTGGATTTCGACAAACATGCACTTCGGCAGGTCTTGCTCGTGGCCTGTGCAGTTGCCGGGGCAGCGCTCTGGCTGCGACACGGCGTGTTGGAGGCGGGGCTGTTGCCGCGCGACTGCACCAGTGGCGGTGAGCCGCTGTTGTGCCTGCTCAAGGACGCGCTGGTACAGGGCTTCATGCACCAGCGCGTCGGTTGGTTGAGCCTGGCGGCGGGGAGCGCGGCCTTCGTGCTGGGGTGCCGTCGCCTTGCCTGGCTGGGATGGGTCAGTGGCCTGTTGGGACTGGTGTTCTACAGTTATGATCCGGCTGCTGTTGGCACCCTGCTATCCCTGTTGGTGCTCGTGGCTGCGCAGCGCCAGCACCGGCACGGCGAGAGCAAGGCCGCATGACAGCCAGGCGATGGCCTGCGGGTTTGCGGGCTCGCTCAGCCAGCGTGCAATTACGCCAATAACGATGACGGCTGCGCAGGTGCGCTCTGCGATGGTGATGCGGCTGCGCCACCAGCCGATCACGCCGAATACCAGAGCAGGCGCAAGATAGAGCCAGGTGGGGAAGTCGCGATAGCGAGGATCCACCCACAGCAGCAGCGCTGCAACTGCCGCGGCGAACAGGAACAGGCCGCGCAGCAAGCCGACCGACGGCGCCTTGGAGCGCATGCGCTCGGCCCGCCACAAGCTGCGGGCGGCGCTCGCGGTATCGGGTATCGGCTCACCATGCCAGCGCGCCAGTACCAGCGGCAGCAGGCCTGCAAGTGCAGCGATGCCACCGAGCACACTCCATTCGAGCGCGTCGCGGTAGGCGAGATGAGCGTGCTCCCAGTGCAGTACCAAGATCACGCCGCCGACTGCGCCGCAGGCCGTCAGAGCGCTGACGCGAAGGCAGCGCGTCCTGCGTCCGGTGGCTGCGAGCAGGCAGGCGATCAGGCCTCCGAGCAGGGCACCGCCGATGGGGCCGAACAGGCTTTCGCGCTCGACGACAGCGCCCGCAAGTGCGAACTTGGGGTGCAGGCTGCCCGCTTCGAGCAGGCCCCAATGGCCGCCGACCGTGCCTTCCAGACGGCGTTTCCAGGGTTGGTCGATGGCCTCGATGATGTTGTAGTCCCACCCCTCCTGATGCGCCTGGTGTACGAACTCGCGGATATAGCGCGCCTGATTGACCAGGGATGGGCGGGATTGCTCTCTTTGGCGTCCCGCACTCGGCCAACCGGTCTCCCCGATCAGCACGGGCTTGGTGCCGAAATGGATGCCGACCTGGCGGCGAATGTCGGCCACGTGAGTGAGGGCGTGGTCGATATCGACCGGCTCATCCTCCCAGAACGGAAGAATGTGTACGGTGACGAAATCGACCTCCGCCGCGAGTTCATCGTGGCGAGTCCAGAATTCCCAGACGTCGGCGTACGTGACCGGTACCTGCGTGCGAGCCTTCGCGTCGCGGATCAAGGCCTGCATCTCGGCTGGTGTGCGCTCACGGCGCAGCAATACTTCGTTACCGACAATCAGCGCTCGCACGACGTCCGCATTGTCGTTTGCGAGAGTGATTGCGCGCTCGAGTTCCGCTGCGTTCGCGCTCACGTCGTAGCCGATCCAGGCGCCCAGCAGCACCTGCAGACCGAGTGGGCGGGCGAGTTCGGGTACGTGCTCGAGGCCCTGGCTGACCGAGTAGAGGCGCACGCAGCGGGTGATCTCTGCGAGGGCGGCAAGATCGGCTGCGATCTGCTCGCGCTCGATGCGGGTGTCGGGGTCGAGCGGAGTCTGTCCGGGACGGTGGTAGGGGGCGTAGGAGACACACTTGAGCTTCTCGCCAGCCCCGAGGTGCAGGTCGTGCATGGAAACCGGGCGCATCTGCGCGAGCAGGCCGGCAAACAACAGGATGAGCAGGGCGACGCTGGCGGCCAGCAGGGCCGACCAGAGCAGGTTACGGTGCGTGAGTGGGGTGAGCATGAGTCGGGTGAGTGAGCGAGTGGGGGTCTTCTTTTTTGGCTTCATGATAGGCCACTTGCGCACCCGAGTTTGAGGCGGCGGACCCGCAGGGCAAAAAAAAGCCACGCTCGTGGGCGTGGCTTTGCTGCAGTCGAGTGCCTGGGGCATGGCCCCAGGATCGGGCTCAGTCCGCGTAGTCGCTCATCGGCACGCAGGCGCAGAACAGGTTGCGGTCGCCATAGACGTCATCGATGCGGTTGACGCTCGGCCAGAACTTGTTCTCCGCGACCCAGGCCAGGGGGAACACCGCCTGTTCGCGCGAGTACGGGCGGGTCCACTCGCCGATGAAGTCGGCCTGGGTGTGGGGGGCGTTCCTCAGCGGGTTGTCCTCGGCCGGCCAGACGCCGGCCTCGACCTGGCGGATCTCGTCGCGGATCGCGATCATCGCGGCTGCGAAGCGCTCGAGTTCATCGAGGCCTTCGGACTCGGTAGGCTCGACCATGATTGTACCCGGCACCGGGAAGGACATGGTCGGCGCGTGGAAGCCGTAGTCCATCAGGCGCTTGGCGATGTCGACCTCGGAGATGCCGGTCGCGGCCTTGATCGGCCGGATGTCGAGGATGCATTCATGCGCGACGCGGCCCTGGCTGCCGGTGTAGAGCACCGGGTAGTGGTCCTTGAGGCGCTCGGCGAGGTAGTTGGCGTTGAGGATCGCTACCTCGGTCGCGCGCTTGAGGCCCTCTCCGCCCATCATCGTGATGTACATCCACGAGATCGGCAGGATGCTGGCGGAGCCGAAAGGCGCGGCCGAGACTGCGCCCTGGCCCAGGTTGGGACGGTCAGCGCCGCCCGTGGGCTGCACTACGTGGTCGGCCATGAAGGGCGCGAGGTGTGCGGCGAGGCCGATCGGCCCCATGCCCGGACCGCCGCCGCCGTGCGGGATGCAGAAGGTCTTGTGCAGGTTCATGTGCGACACGTCGGCACCGATCGTTGCCGGGGAGGTAAGGCCGACCTGGGCGTTGAGGTTGGCGCCGTCCATGTACACCTGGCCACCATGGGCATGGACGATGGCGCAGATCTCGCGGATCGATTCCTCGAACACGCCGTGCGTGGACGGGTAGGTGATCATCAGCGCTGCCAGCTGGGCAGCGTGCTTTTCGGCCTTGGCCTCGAGGTCGGCGACGTCCACGTTGCCGTTGTCGTCGCATTCGACCACCACCACCTGCATGCCGCACATCTGCGCGGTGGCCGGGTTGGTGCCGTGGGCAGACTTGGGAATCAGGCACACGTTGCGATGCGCCTCGCCGCGGCTGGCGTGATAGCGCGCGATCGCCACCAAGCCGGCGTACTCGCCCTGCGCGCCCGAGTTGGGCTGCATGCAGATCGCCGGGAAGCCGGTGACGGCACGCAGGTAGTCGGCCAAGCCCTCGATCATCTCGAGGTAGCCGGTAGCCTGTTCGCGGGGTGCGAACGGGTGCAGGTTGGCGAATGCCGGCCAGGTCACCGGGATCATCTCGCTGGTGGCGTTGAGCTTCATCGTGCACGAGCCGAGCGAGATCATCGAGTGATCGAGCGCAAGGTCGCGGTTCTGCAGCTTCTTGAGGTAGCGCAGCATCTCGTGCTCGGTGTGGTGCGTGTTGAATACCGGATGCGCCAGGATGGGGTCGGTGCGCAGCACCTCGGCGGGCAGGTTGCCGCCGCTCTGGGCGAGACGGGCGTCGAGCGCCGCGAGGTCGGCGTGGAGGCCGAAGCACTCGAGCACGCGGACGAGGTCGTCGCGGGTGGTTGTTTCATCCACGGCCAGCCCGAGGGTCGTGCCCGAAGCGACATGCAGGTTGTAGCCGGCATTTGCGGCTGCAGCGGCGATGGCCGGCGCGCGTGCGCCTGCATCGACCTGGATGGTGTCGAAGAAGGCGTCGGCATTGACGGTGAAGCCGCCCTCGCGCAGCGCTGCGGCGAGCAGTGCCGTCAGGCGATGGATGCGTGCTGCGATCGTGCGCAGGCCTTGCGGACCGTGATACACGGCATAGAAACCCGCCATGTTGGCGAGCAGGACCTGCGAGGTGCAGATGTTGGAGTTGGCCTTCTCGCGCCGGATGTGCTGCTCGCGCGTCTGCAGCGTCATGCGCAGCGCGGTCTTGCCGCGGGTGTCCTTCGAGACACCGATGATGCGGCCAGGCATCGAGCGCACGAAGGCTTCGCGGGTGGCGAAGAAGGCCGCGTGCGGGCCGCCGAAACCCATCGGTACGCCGAAGCGCTGCGCCGAGCCGAGTGCGATGTCTGCGCCCATTGCTCCCGGGCTCTTGAGCAGGACCAGCGCCATGAGGTCGCTGGCCACCGCGACGATTGTGCCCTTCGCCTTGAGTGCGGCGATCGGGGCCGACAGGTCGATCACCTCGCCGCGTGCGTTGGGGTACTGCAACAAGGCGCCAAAGGCGTCGTGTGCGGCGGCTTCTTGCGCCTTGCCGAACACCAGCTCGTAACCGAAGTAGTGCGCACGTGTGCGCACCACGTCGATGGTCTGCGGGAAGCAGGCTTCGTCGATGAAGAAGACGTTCGACTTGGACTTCGACACCCGGCGCGCCATGGTCATTGCTTCCGCGGCAGCTGTGGCCTCGTCGAGCAGGGACGCATTGGCAAGCTCCAGCCCGGTGAGATCGATCACCATCTGCTGGTAGTTGAGCAGTGCCTCCAGGCGGCCCTGGGCGATCTCGGCCTGGTAGGGTGTGTACGCGGTGTACCAGCCCGGGTTTTCCATCACGTTGCGCAGGATCACGGCCGGCGTGTGGGTGCCGTAGTAGCCCTGACCGATCAGGGACTTCCTGACCACGTTGTTGGCAGCGATGGTCTGGAGCCTGGCGAGCGCTTCATGCTCGGGGACTGCGGGCGCCAGCGGGAGCGCCTGCGCCAGGCGGATGCCGGCGGGGACGGTCTGCGCGATCAGCGCGTCGATGTCACGCACGCCGATCGTCGCGCACATGCGGGCGATCTGCTCGGTATCGGGGCCGATGTGGCGACTGATGAAGGCGTTGCGCTGCTCCAGTGCAGCGAGCGGGGCGGAAAGCAGGGTGTCGGTCATGGTCAGGCCTGGGCGATTTCCGCTTCGTAGCCGGCAGCATCCATCAGG
This sequence comes from Thauera sp. 27, assembly GCF_000310125.2. Lineage (NCBI taxonomy): Bacteria > Pseudomonadati > Pseudomonadota > Betaproteobacteria > Rhodocyclales > Zoogloeaceae > Thauera > Thauera sp. 27. Next base: position 2,034 of record NZ_AMXB01000062.1, on the reverse strand, counting down.
GCGCCGACGTCGTCCGGGTTTGCGGGCTTGAGCTTGAACAGCCAGGCGCCGTAGGCGTCGGCGTTGACGCTCTCGGGGGCGTCGGCCACATCCTGGTTGTTGGCGATGACTTCGCCTGCCACGGGGGCGTAGATGTCGGAGGCGGCCTTGACCGACTCGATCACGGCACATGCCTCGCCTGCGCTCAGATTGCGGCCAGCTTCAGGCAGCTCGAGGAAGACCACGTCGCCGAGCGCCTCCTGGGCGTGGTCGGTGACGCCGATGGTCAGCGTGCCATCGGCCTCGGCACGGATCCATTCGTGGGACTTGGTGTACTTCAGTTCTGCGGGAACCTTGCTCATTCTCTTCTCCAGGTGTTGGGGGCGGTCATGCGACGACGCCCGGTCGGGTTGATTCTTCAGGTAGGTAAGGCTGGGGCCCACGTCGGCCTGACGCGGCGTCAGACAAGGATCTGTCCGTTGCGCACGAAGGGCAGCTTGACGGTGCGAGCTTTGAGGCGCTTGCCGCGCACTTCGACTTCGACCTCTTCGCCGGCTGCGGTTGCGAGCGGCATGCGAGCGAAGGCGACCGATTTCTCCAGCGTAGGCGAGAAGCTGCCGCTGGTGGTCTCGCCCTCGCCGGCAGCGGAGAAGACCTTCATGTGCGAGCGCAGCACACCCTTGTCCTCCAGTACAAGGCCGAGCAGTCGCTGGGTGCCGGGGTTTGCATCGAGTGCCGCGCGGCCGACGAAGTCGCGCTCCGGGTCCTTGAGGTCCACCGTCCATGACAGGCCGGCGTTCAGCGGCGATACGCCGTCGTCCATATCCTGGCCGTAGAGGTTCATGCCCGCCTCAAGGCGCAAGGTGTCGCGTGCGCCAAGGCCGCAGGGCTTGACCCCGGCCGCGAGCAGGGCATTCCACATTGCCTCGACGCGGCTCGCGGGGACGGCGATCTCCAGCCCGTCCTCGCCGGTGTAGCCGGTGCGGGCAATGAGCAGGTCGCCCGCCCTCACCCCGCTGAAGGGTGATGGTATGCCTCGCGAGGTTGATAGCTCGGGCAAGGCCGCTTGTGCGCGCTCGATCGCACGCGGCCCCTGAACTGCAATCATCGCCAGGTCACGACGCGCCTGCAGTGTGACATTGGCGGCAATGGTCGCGATGCGCTTGCGCATCCATGCAACGTCCTTGTCCGCCGTGCCGGCGTTCACGACGATGCGGTAGTCGGCATCGCTGAACCGATAGACGATCAGGTCGTCTATCACACCGCCTTGCTCGTTGAGCATGCAACTGTACAAGGCCTTGCCAGCATCCTTGAGCTTGCTCACATCGTTGGCGAGGAGGTTGCGGAGAAAGGGCGTGGCGTCCGGACCTGCGAGATCCAGGGCGAGCATGTGAGACACGTCGAACATACCGGCGTCGCGGCGAACGGCGTGATGTTCTTCTATCTGGGAGCCATAGTTGACCGGCATGTCCCAGCCGGCAAAATCGACCATACGTGCACCGGATGCGATATGGGCGGCGTGCAGTGGGGTCTGCTTGGCAGGTGTGTTCATTAGAGTGGGCTCCGCGTGGTGAACGAAAAAAGGGCGAACGCGGCCGTCTGCCAGGTTCGCCCCATCTGTCCCTTGTACCTGAGAGATTTCGTCCTGCGCGTATACATATATGTAAGTACGCGTCAGGGCGGGTGCCCCTTCGGTGGATACGCCTGCCGCGCCTGCGGCCGTATCGCTCTCCAGACTTGTGATTCGCACGCGGTCCGTTGTGCCTGAGCGGTTCCGGGGGGTTGCGCCTTCGGCGACTCCATACGGGAGTTCTCTCCCGCGTGACGCGCGGACGATAACATTGCTGGCCGCAGAACGGCAACCGCGCCTTTGCAGGGTCTCGCCGCCTCGATGTACATGGAAGGGTGCGAGCCCGGGTCGCGGCGGCATGTGCTAGCCATATCAAGCAAGGAAAGGTGGCGATCAGGCGCTGTGCTCATGCATCCATTTAAAACCTTGATCGTTATTTTTCTTGACGGTCTGGATTGGGTGTCTATAATGCGCACCTCTTCAGC
>NZ_AMXB01000061.1:0-15815 GCF_000310125.2 Thauera sp. 27 | reverse complement strand
GTTGGCGCGCGCCACGGCCGCCGGCCACGTCTGCGTGCCGCTGGCGGCGCTTGGCGCCTCACCGGCCCCGCCGGCCGCGGCGGACGACCTGCCCAGCCTGCGTGCGGCATTGCTCGACAGCGGCGTGGTGGCAGAGGCGCAGGTAGCGCGCACGGGGGCGTCGGCGCACCCGCTGGTGCTCGACGCCGACGGCCGCCTCTACCTGCGCCGCCACTTCGACCAGGAGCGCGCGCTCGCTGCCGCACTGCGCGCCCGTGCCGCTGCGCCATCGGCGGCGGTGGTGGACCGTACGCTGCTCGACAGCCTCTTCCCGCCGCGCGCCGACGGCCGCCCCGACCAGCAGAAGCTGGCCGTGGCGCTTGCCCTTGGCAGCCGGCTCACCGTCGTGAGCGGCGGCCCCGGCACCGGCAAGACCACCACCGTCGCCGCCCTGCTGGCCTGCCTGCTCGACACCGACCCGGCGCTGCGCATCGCGCTCGCTGCGCCCACCGGCAAGGCCGCGGCGCGCATGCTCGAGGCCTTGCGCCGGCGCGCGGATGCGCTGCCGCCCCACCTGCGCGCCTTGCTGCCGGGCGAGGCCTACACGGTTCACCGCCTGCTCGGTGTCACCCCCGAGCCTGGCCGCTTCCGCCACCACGCTGGCAACCCGCTCGCACTCGACGTGCTGGTGGTGGACGAGGCCTCGATGCTCGACCTCGCCCTTGCCGCCCGCCTGGTAGACGCCCTGCCCGCGGGGGCGCGCCTGGTGCTGCTCGGCGACAAGGACCAGCTCGCCGCGGTGGAGGCGGGCGCGGTGTTTGCCGACCTGTCGGCACAGCAGGTGTTCGGGGCCGGCCTGCGCGCGCGTTGCGCAGCGCTTGGTTTGGCGCTGGCCGAAGAGGCTCCGGCGCCGGCTGCCCCGCTGCAGGATTGTGTGGTGTGGCTCACCGAGAGCCATCGCTTTCGCGCCGACTCGGGCATCGGCCGCCTCGCTGCCGACATTCGTGCCGGCCGCGGCGAGGGGGCGCTCGAATGGCTGCGTGCCGCCGCCGACGCCGATGCGCGCTGGATCGAGGATGAAGATGAGCGCCCGGCCGCGCAGACCGTGGCCGCGATCGAGGCCGGCTATGCCGCCTTTTTTGCCGCTGTCGGGGCGTTGGGCGTGAAGGGCGGCGCACCCGAAGCCGTGTTTGCCGCCTTCGACCGCTTCCGCGTGCTGGTCGCCGTGCATGCGGGCGGGCGCGGCCTGGCAGCGCTCAATGCGCACCTCGAACGCCGCCTGCGCGCAGCGCTCGGCCTGCCGCCCGAGGCCGGTGCCGCCTCGCCCTGGTATGCCGGCCGCCCGGTGATCGTGCTGCGCAACGACTACCTGCTCGGGCTCTACAACGGCGATGTCGGCCTGTGTCTGGCGGACGACAGCGGCGAGCTCGCAGTGCATTTCCCCCAGGCCGATGGCAGCTACCGCCGCGTCGCGCCCTTGCGCCTGCCCGAGCACGCGCTCGCCTTCGCGCTTACGGTGCACAAGAGCCAGGGCTCGGAGTTCGACGAGGTGCTGATGGTGCTGCCCGCGCAGTCGGTCCGCGTGCTCAGTCGCGAGCTGCTGTACACCGGCGTCACCCGCGCCGCGCGCCGGGTCACGCTGGCCGGGCCGGGCGCGGTGTTCATCGACGCCTGTGCGCGGCCGACGCAGCGCAGCTCGGGACTGCGCGCGCGGCTGGAGGGGCGCTGAAGGCGATTCAGCCCAGCAGCGCCACCGACTTGATCAGCGCATAGACCTGCTGCCCCGGCGCGAGGCCGAGCTGCGCGACCGACCACGGTGTGACTTCGGCAAGCAGCAGCTGGCCATCGGCCATGCGGCAGGAGACCAGTGCCCGACCCGGTGCATGGGTGTCGATGCGCTCGATGGTGACGCGCAGGTGGTTCTGGATGCTGATGCGGGTGGGGTCGTCGAGGGCCAGGCTGACGTCGCGTGCCAGGATGCGCAGGCGCTGCAATCTGCGTGGCGACGGCGCGGCCGTACTGGCCGCCGGCGGCTCGGCCGAGAAGGCTTCGTCCGCCTGTCCCTCGCCGGCTACCGCAGCGCTCGCCGACAACCACAGGCGCGCGCCCTCGGGGCCGAAGGCGCGCAGGCCGTGGGCGCCGGCTGCGCCGGGCAGACCTTCGAGCACCGATACCGCGCCCGCGTCGGCGAACAGCGGCGAGTCGGCGCGTGCGAGGGCCTGGCGCAGGGTCTCGATGCGCTCGATGCGGCCGGCGTGCATGAACACTACGCGGTCGGCGAGGCGCTCGACCTCGTCGGGGGCATGGCTGACCATCACGATCGGCATGCCGGCCTCGGCCGCCAGCCGCGACAGGAAGGGCATGATTTCGCGCTTGGTCGCCGTATCCAGGGCTGACAGCGGTTCGTCGAGCAGCATCAGGCGCGGGCTGGTGAGCAGCGCGCGTCCCAGCGACACGCGCTGGCGCTGGCCGCCCGAGAGCCTGTCGATGCTGCGATCGAGCAGCTCGCCGATGTCCAGCATGTCCACCACCTCCTGCAGGTGCAGGCGGCGTTCGGCGGGCGGGGTGCGCCGATAGCCGTAGAGCAGGTTGTCGCGCACGCCCAGGTGGGGGAGCAGGCTGTGCTCCTGGAACACCAGCCCGATGCGGCGGCGGTGCAGCGGCACGAAGTGGCGCCCGTACTGCCAGAGCGCGTCGCCAAAGCGCACTTCGGCGCCTGCGGCGCGGTCGAGTCCGGCGATCACGCGCAGCAAGCTGGTCTTGCCACAGCCGGAGCGCCCGAACAGTGCGGTGACGCCGGCAAGCGGCAGTGCGGCGTCGATATCGAGGGTGAATCCGGTGCGCTGCAGGAGGGCGCGCACGGACAGCATGGCCGACGCCGGCTGCGTGCAGGGGGTTTCTGCAGGGGCAGCGGCGGGAGCAGGTGAGGTGGTGCTCATCTCAGCCCACCCTGGCGACGCGGAACCTGCGGTTGATGGCGTACACCACGAACAGGGTCAGGAAGGAGAACACCAGCAAGCCGAGCGACAGGCGGTGCGCGGCGTCGTAGTTGAGCGCTTCGGCGTGGTCGTAGATCAGCACCGACAGTACCTTGGTCTCGCCCGGGATGCTGCCGCCCAGCATCAGGATCACGCCGAATTCGCCCAGCGTGTGGGCGAAGGTGAGGGTGAAGGCGACCACGAAGCCGCCGCGGGTGAGCGGCAACACCACGGTGAGGAAGCGGTCCACCGCGTTCGCGCCCAGCGCGCTGGCCACCTCCACGGGGCGACGGCCCAGCTGGCTGAAGGCCTCGTGCAGGGGTTGCACGGCGAAGGGCATGGAATACAGCACCGAAGCCAGCAGGATGCCCTCGAAGGAGAAAGCCAGGTGGCTCAGGCCGAGGCCCTCCAGCGTGCTGCCCACGAAACCGCGCGGACCGAGCGCGACCAGCAGGTAGAAGCCGAGCACGGTGGGCGGCAGCACCAGCGGCAGCGCAACCACCGCCTGTACCGCGGTGCGCAGGTTGGAGCGCCCGGCCGCCAGCCACCAGGCGAGCGGCGTGGCGATGACGAGCAGGATGAGGGTGGTGTACAGGCAGAGCTTGAAGGTGACTTCGATTGCCTGCCAGTCCTGGGGGCCGAGTCCGAGCATGAGGCGGGAGGGAAAGGTTCAGCGTCCGGGCATCACGAAGCCGTAGCGTTCCATGATGGCGTGTGCAGCGTCGGTCTCCATGAAGGCGGCGAAGTCCATCACCGCCGCCTTGCGCGCGCCGCGGGTGGTGACCACATAGCCCTGGGTGAGCGGTGCATGCAGGGCATCGTCGATCAGGTGGTGGCGGTGCTCGGCCAACGCGGGAAATCTTGCCAAAGATAAGGCGATGATGCCCACCTCGGCGGCGCCCGACTCCACCATCTGCGCGGTGTGCGCGATGTTCTCGCCGAACACCAGCTTGGTCTGCACCGCCTCCCACACGCCGGCTGCCTGCAGCGCTTCCTGGGCACGCTGCCCGTAGGGTGCATGGGCGGGCTGGGCGATGGCGATGCGGCGGATGCGGGGGTGGGTGGGCAGGTCGGCCAGGGTCAGCACCGAGGCGTCCACGGTGTTGCTCCACAGCACGATGCGACCGAGCGCATAGACCGCTGGTTCGGTCGCGGTGAAACCCTGCGCGTGCAGGCGCTGGGGGAAGGCGATGTCGGCGGAGAAGAAGATGTCGAAGGGCGCGCCGTTGATGATCTGCGTGCTCATCTTGCCCGACGAGCCGTAGATCACTTCGACCTGATGCGCAGGATGGGCCTGGCGATAGAGTGCGATGATGTCGTCGAGCGCAAAGCGCAGGTCGGATGCCGCGGCAATGGTGAACTTTTCCGCCTGTGCCACGCCCGCGCTCGCCAGCATGACGAGCACGACCAACAGGCTTCGGAGCCACTTCATGCTGCCGCCACCGCGGCGCGCGCCGCGTGCAGCTTGCGGTAGCTGTCGATCAGGCGCTGGTGGCGGTCGAGCCCTTCGAGCTTCATGCTCGTCGGCGTCAGGCCGTGGAAGCGCACGCTACCATCCACCGAGCCCAGCACCGCATCCATGCGTGCGTCGCCGAACATGCGGCGGAAATTGGCCACGTAGTCGTCCAGTTCCAGTTCGTCGTCCAGCACCACCTCCAGCACCACGTCGAGGGCGCGGTAGAACAGCACGCGATCGACCGTGTTCTCGTTGTACTGCAGCAAGGCCTCGACGCACTCCTTCGCCTCGTCGAACTGCTGCAGGGCGAGGTGGATCAGCAGTTTCAGCTCCACAATCGTCAGCTGCCCCCACACCGTGTTCTCGTCGAACTCGATACCGATCAGCGTGATGATGTCGGTGTAGTCGTCGAGTTCGCTCTCTTCCAGGCTTTCGAGCAAGGCTTCGAGTGCGTCGTCGTCGAGGCGGTGCAGGTTCAGGATGTCGGCGCGGAAGCGCAGCGCCTTGTTGGTGTTGTCCCAGATCAGGTCTTCCACCGGATAGACCTCGGAATAGCCCGGCACGAGGATGCGGCAGGCGATGGCGCCGAGCTGGTCGTGCACCGCCATGTACGCCTCCTTGCCCAGGTCGGCGAGGATACCGAACAGGGTCGCGGCCTCGTCGGCGTTGGAATTCTCCCCATGGCCCGAGAAGTCCCACTCGACGAAGTCGTGCTCGGCCCTGGCGCTGAAGAAGCGCCACGACACCACGCCACTGGAGTCGATGAAGTGCTCGACGAAGTTGTGCGGCTCGGTGACTGCAGCGGTTTCGAAGGTGGGCGGGGGCAGGTCGTTGAGGCCTTCGAAGCTGCGCCCCTGCAGCAGTTCGGTCAGACAGCGCTCGAGCGCCACCTCCAGGCTCGGGTGGGCGCCGAACGAGGCGAACACGCCACTCGTGCGCGGGTTCATCAGGGTCACGCACATCACCGGATAGACCCCGCCCAGCGATGCATCCTTCACCAGCACGGGAAAGCCCTGCCGCTCCAGCTCCTCGATGCCGGCCATGATCCCAGGGTACTTGGCCAATACTTCCGCCGGCACGTCGGGCAGCGCGATCTCGCGCTCGATGATCTCGCGCTTCACTGCGCGCTCGAAGATCTCCGACAGGCACTGCACCTGCGCCTCGGCAAGCGTGTTGCCGGCGCTCATGCCATTGCTGAGGAAAAGGTTGTCGGTGAGATTGGTGGGGAAATACACCACTTCGCCGTCGGACTGGCGGACATAGGGCAGGGCGCAGATGCCGCGCTCGATGTTGCCCGAGTTGGTGTCGTAAAGGTGCGAGGCGCGCAGTTCGCCTTCGGGGTCGTAGATCGCCCGGCAATAGTCGTCGAGCAGGCCGGCCGGCAGCGCGTCCCTGCGGCCGGGCTTGAACCAGCGCTCGTTCGGGTAATGCACGAAGGCCGCATTGGCGATGTCTTCGCCCCAGAACTGATCGTTGTAGAAGTGGTTGAAGTTGAGCCGCTCGATGTATTCGCCCAGCGCCGAGGCGAGCGCGCTTTCCTTGGTCGCGCCCTTGCCATTGGTGAAGCACATTGGCGAGTGCGCGTCGCGGATGTGCAGCGACCACACGTTGGGCACCAGATTGCGCCACGACGCGATCTCGATCCTGATGCCCAGGTCCGCCAGCACCTTCGACATGTTGGCGATGGTCTGCTCGAGCGGCAGGTCCTTGCCGAGGATGTAGGTGTGGGCGTCCGCATCTGGCTTCAGCGTCAGCAGGGCCTGGGCATCGGCGTCCAGGTTCGCCACCTCCTCGATCACGAACTCCGGCCCGGTCTGCACCACCCGCTTGACGGTGCAGCGCTCGATCGAGCGCAGGATGCCCTGGCGGTCGGCGGCGGAGATGTCCTCGGGCAGTTCGACGAGGATCTTGAAGATCTGCTTGTAGCGGTTTTCCGGATCGACGATGTTGTTCTGCGACAGGCGGATGTTGTCGGTGGGGATGTTGCGCGTCTCGCAGTACAGCTTCACGAAGTAGGCCGCACACAAGGCTGACGACGCCAGGAAGTAGTCGAAGGGGCCGGGCGCCGAGCCGTCGCCCTTGTAGCGGATCGGCTGGTCGGCGATGACCGTGAAGTCGTCGAACCTGGCCTCCAGGCGGAGCTTGTCGAGAAAGTTGACCTTGATTTCCATGGGGGAGCCCTGCAGCGGCGCGCAAAAACGAAATGGCCGTCATTATCGCGGGTTTCCCCAGGATAGGGACTGCGGGAGCGCGTCGGGACCGAGGTGGCCTGCTCGATGGGCTCTGCCGCCGCCCGGGTTGCGGCGCTGCGCTCGGGTGAATTGCCCAGCTCGATGGCGCGCGCCCCTTGCCCGGTGCGAAGATGGCGGTCCCTCCACACCAGGATCGCCACATGACCGACAAGTCGCCCATCCGTGCCCGCAACTTTCCGTCCGCAGAGGACGAGGCGCGTGCCGTCCAGCCGCATGGCCGCTACGACGGCCCCGGCAGCGCCTTCCGCATGGCCTTCACCGACACCGAGTTCCTGCTGCGCGACGAGCTGCGCCCGGTGCGCCTTCAGCTCGAACTGCTCAAGGCCGAGCTGATCCAGCAGGAGCAGGGCGTGGAGTCGAGCGTCGTGGTGTTCGGCAGCGCGCGCTTCAAGGCGCCGGACGTGGCGGCGAAGCTGCTGGAGGAAGCCCTGGCGGGCGGCGACGAGGCTGCGATCGGGCGCGCTCGGCAGATGGTGAAGAATGCGCGCTGGTACGAGGAGGCGCGCCGTTTCGGGGAGCTGGTCACGCGTGAGCCTGACGCGCTCGGCGAGCCGGTGATCGTCGCTACCGGCGGCGGGCCGGGGATCATGGAGGCGGGCAATCGCGGCGCCTTCGAGGCCGGTGGGCGCAGCATGGGGATGAGCATCTTCCTGCCCTTCGAGGAGGCGCCCAACCCCTACATCTCGCCCGAGCTGTGCTTCCAGTTCCACTACTTCGCCATCCGCAAGATGCACTTCCTGATGCGCGCTGTGGCGCTGGTGAGCTTTCCCGGCGGTTTCGGCACGCTGGACGAGCTCTTCGAGGTGCTGACGCTGACGCAGACGCGCAAGATCCGCCGCCGCCCGATCATCCTCATCGGCCGCGACTTCTGGCAGCGCCTGCTCGATTTCGACGTCCTGATCGAGCACGGTGTGATCAGCCCCGAGGACGTCGGCCTGTTCCACTACGCCGAGACCGCAGAGGAGGCCTGGGATGCGATCAAGGCGGCCTACAGCGGCGATAATCCCGGGCTGACGGCGCGCCAGGTGAAGGGCGGCTGATGCGCGTCTGGCGCGGCGCACGGCTGCTGCGCTCCGGAGGCTTCGTGGTATTTTGGTCGGCCGCCACGCGCTGAGCGGGAAGCAACCCCGAAACACTAGAAGGAGAACAATTGCATGAAGAACAAGATTTTCGGAAGCCTTGCGGCATTCGGGTTGTCGGCTGGCGTCCTGTTCGGCGCCCCCCAGGCCGCGGCATCGCCCGAGGCCTTTGCCGGCATGAAGCCGGCCACCATCAAGCTCGCGCACGTGGTGAACGAGCGTGACAGCTTCCATCTGTCGGCCGTGCGCTTCAAGGAGATCGTCGAGGAGCGCAGCGGCGGCAAGCTCAGCGTCGAGCTGTTCCCGAATGCCGTGCTGGGCGATGAGCGCACCCTGCTCGAAGGCATGCAGATGGGCACGGTCGACATGGGCGTGATCACCAACGGGCCGGTCGCCAACTTCGTCGAACAGATGGCGGTGTTCGAACTGCCCTTCCTGTTCCCGACGCCCGAGGCCGCCTACAAGGTGCTCGATGGCGAGATCGGCCAGGAGCTGCTTGGCCGGCTCGAGCGCGTCAACCTCAAGGGCCTGGCATATGCCGAGCGTGGCTTCCGCAACCTCACCAACAGCCGCCGTGCGGTGCATGGCCCGGCCGACGTGCAGGGCATGAAGATCCGCGTGATGGAGAACCCGGTGTACATCGACACCTTCCGTGCGCTGGGTGCCAACGCCGTGCCGATGGCTTGGACCGAGGCGCTGACGGCGATGCAGCAGGGCACGATCGACGGCCAGGAGAACCCGGTCAATGTCATCCACTCGTTCAAGCTCTCCGAGACGCAGAAGCACATGTCGCTGACGCGCCATACCTACGCGCCGGCCATCTTCGTGATGGGCCTCGACCGCTTCAAGCGCCTGCCCGAGCCGGCCCAGGCGCTGGTCAAGAGTGCCGCCCAGGAAGCGGCCGAGCATGGCCGCCGCATGAACGCCGAGATGCAGGCTGCGCAACTGGCCGAGCTGCGCGCCGCGGGCATGCAGATCGATGAGTCGCCCGACGTCGCTGCCTTCCAGAAGGCGATCGAGTCGGTGTACGCGAAGTACGAGTCACGCTTCGGCGACTACCTGCCGCGTATCCGGGCTGCCCTGCAGTAAGCCGTGTTCGGCCATCTCAAACGCACCGAAAAGCTGATCGACGCGATCGTCCAGCGAGCCGCCTTCGTGGCGCTCGCCGGGATGATCGCGGTGATCACGCTGCAGATCGTCTCGCGCGTGTTCTTCAATGCGGTGAGCTGGTCCGAGGAGTTGGCGCGCTACCTGCTCGTGTGGACCAGTTTTCTCGGCGCGGCGATGGCCTGGCAGCGCGGGCGCCACATCGCCGTCGACTTCGTGGTCAATGCGCTACCGGGGCCGCTGCGCCTGGCAGTGAAGGCGCTGGCCATCGTGGTGGCGATCGGCTTCTTCGCGCTGATCATCTTCTACGGGCTGCGCTTCATGCAGATGCAGAGCTTCCAGGTGTCGGCCTCGCTGCGCATCCCGATCCGCTATGTGTTCTCGATCATCCCAGTGTGCGCGCTGCTGATGCTGTACTACTCGCTGCTCGACCTGGCCGAGCTCTTTTCCGCGTCGGCCCGTCGCGAGGCCGAGGCCATCGAGGCGGGCACGCGCGCAGGTGAGGCGCCATGACGCTGGTGCTGTTCGGCCTGTTCTTCCTGTTCCTGCTCGCAGGTGTCCCGGTGGCGGTGACGATCGGCGCCAGCACGGCCGTGGCGCTGTTCGTCGACGATGTTCCCCTGATGCTGGCGGCGCAGCGCATGTTCGCCGGCATCGATTCCTTCGCGCTGATCGCCGTTCCCTTCTTCATCCTGGCCGGTGACCTGATGGCGCAGGGCAAGGTGAGCGAGAAGCTGGTGGCGCTCGCCGACGCCGTGCTCGGCTTCCTCAAGGGCGGGCTGTCGGTGGTGTCGGTGCTCGCGGGCATGTTCTTCGCCGCCATTTCCGGCTCGGGTGCGGCGACCACGGCGGCGGTGGCCTCGAGCATGGTGCCGGAGCTCAGGCGCAAGGGCTACGACGCCTCGTCCGCGGCGGCCCTGATCGCCGCCAGCGGCACCATCGGCGTGGTCATCCCGCCTTCGGTGCCGATGATCATCTACGCGGTCATCGCCGCGCAGTCGGTATCGGCGCTGTTCATCAGCGGCTTCCTGCCCGGCGTGGCGATGGGCGTGGGCCTGATGGCGATCGCGGTTCACCAGGCTTACCGGCGCAACTACCCCAAGGGTGCGCCGTTCTCGGCGGCGACCATCTGGCGCACCTTCAAGGGGGCGATCTGGGGCCTGCTGACGCCGGTGATCATCCTCGGCGGGATCTTCTCGGGGGCATTCACGCCGAGCGAGGCTGCGGTGGTGGCGGTCAACTACGCGCTGCTGGTGTCGCTGTTCGTGTATCGAGACCTCGGCTTTCGCGACGTTTATCGCATCATGCTGCGCTCGGTGATCACGACCGGGGTCATCATGTTCGTGATCTCCACCTCCGCCATCCTGAGCTGGGCGATGGCCAACTGGCAGATCCCGGGGACGATCGCGCAGTGGGTGCTGTCGATCTCCGACAACGTGTATGTCGTGCTGCTGTTGATCATGCTGCTCATCCTGCTCACCGGGGTGTTCATCGAGACCGCCGCGGCGCTGATCATCCTCACTCCGGTGTTCCTGCCGCTGGTGACCCTGCTGGGCATCGATCTGGTGCATTTCGGCCTGATCATCGTCGTCGGCCTGGCGATCGGCATGGTGACCCCGCCGGTAGCGATCAACCTGTACGTGGCCTCGTCGGTGACCGAGCAGCCGCTCGAGCGTATCAGCCGCGCGGTGCTGCCCTACCTGGGCGCGCTGCTGGTGGTGTTTGCGCTGGTCGTCTACCTGCCGGTATTGCTCGGCTACTCTGGCGCGCGGTGAGCCTCGCGCGGCCCGGCCTTCCGGGAATCCTCTTCGTCCATGGCTTGTGGATGCATGGCTGGGTGTTCGGGTTGCAGCGGCGGCGAGTGGCATCCCTGGGGTGGTCGAGTCGCAGCTACTCCTACCCCTCTCTGCGCGCCGCGCTGGATGAGGTCGCCGACGGCCTCGCGGCTGCGATCGCGAGCGCGGGCGAGCGCCCGCTGCATGTGGTGGGGCATAGCCTGGGCGGCTGCGTCGTGCTGCACATGCTCGCCCGCCACCGTCCCGCTGCACTTGGGAGGGTGGTGGTGCTGGGCTCGCCGCTCTGCGGTTCCGCGTCGGCGCGGGTGATCCTCCGGGTACCGCTGCTTCGTCACGCGCTCGGGCGAGCACTGCCTGCCTGGCTGGAGCAGCCGCTGCCTTGCATCGAGCCTCATCGCGAGGTCGGCGTCATCGCCGGCGACCGCCCGATCGGGCTTGGTCGCCTGGTGCCGGGCATGGCGCAGCCCAACGACGGCATGGTGACAGTGGCCGAGACGCGCTGGCCGGGGGCGCGCGATCACATCGTTCTGCCCGTCACCCACATGCAGATGCTGTGGTCGTCCGCATGCCTGCGCCAGACGCTCCACTTTCTCGATCACGGGCTCTTCGAGCGCCCCGCCGCGGCACCCGGAGCGCCGGGTGCCGCGCACCGCTGAGCGGCAGCGCGGCGCGTCGTTCAGGTGAAGATCGGCATCTTCCGAACCGTGCGCGTGCCGGCGATCTGAGGTTCCTGCGGCAGTCGCGTCGACGGCAGGTACTTGCGGATGGCGGCATGCCACTGCTCATAGTTGCCCGGTTTCTGTTCGCGCAGGGTCTTGAGCGCGTAGAAGGTGAAGGCGCCGTTGGGGCGGCCGCCGAAGCTGGTGTCCCAACTGAACTCTTCGTCGCGGCAACCGGCCAGCAGCAGGTCGCCGCCGGCGCGGCGCATGCCGCCGATGAGGGTGAGCGCTGAAGCGCGTGGTGCTTGCGGCAGGTCGGCAGCCTTCATCCATACTTCGGGAGGCATGAAGCGCGGGCGCGGGCCGCCGGCGTCGAGCGCGCTGTCGTCGCCACGGTGCACCGAGCCAGAATGGCAGCTGTCGGCGATCAGGACGAGGCGTACGCCGGCAGCGCGGCGCTCGAAGAGCGCGCGCAGGTCGTCGTCGAGCAGCGGGCCGGCGGTGCCGATGTCGTAGGGGCAGAGGCCTTCATCGCGGCCATCGGGTTCGTCGCCGTCTTCGTCCTCCACCCAGGTGCCGTGGCCGGAATAGGTCAGGACCACGGTGTCTCCACTGCGGGCCGCGGCGACGAGGGTCTCGATGGCACCGTGCATTGCAGCGCGAGTGGCCTGAGCGTCGAGCAGGGTGCTCACGGTGAAGCCGCGCGCCTGCAGCATGGCACCCCAGTCATGGGCGTCGTTGACGCAGCCGGAGAGGTCGCTGTCGGTGCCGGGATAGTCGTTGATGCCGATGCAGAGTGCGCGCCGTGCCATGAGCCTATCCTCCGGAAAGGCGGGGCGCGCTGCCGCAGGAGCGCGGTCAGGCCGCTTTGTTCCCCGGTTCCAGCATAGAGTGCGGGTGCCGCTTGTGCCAGTTGCTTTGGGTACAGGCGTGATGCGCTGCGACAGAGGTGCGGATTCGTGTGCGCCCGTCCTAGAATGAGCGTATCGGCGCCCCCATACGCCATGCGAGCCCACACTGATGCCTTGCCGACGTCCGTCGATCCTGTTGCAGCGCAGCGCCCATGCGCCGGCTGCGTTCGCACACGGCCTGCGGTCGGAGCATGGCGCATGATGGCGCTCCGTATCCGCGAGCTGGCGCTGATCGTGCTGGCGGCGCTGTTGTTGCTGTGCGGTGCCGCGCCGGTACGCGCGGAGGTGGAGGCTACGGCGGCTGGCATCGTCCTTGACGAGCCAGGCTCGGCTTACCTCGGGCGCGCCAGCTCAATGATGGTCGAGCTCGGTGGCACGCTGGAAGCCGAGCGCGCGCTCGCCCTCCAGCGCGCCGGGCGTTTCAGCCCGGTGGGTGAGGACGTGCCCAAGTTCGGCATCGGCTCGCCGGCGGTCTGGCTGCACCTGCGGGTGGATAGCCGCTATACCGAGGCGCAAGCGCGCCGCGTGCTTGTAGGTACTTCGTGGATCGACCGCATCGACTTGTTCGTGGTTCGCGACGGCCAGGTGGTCGGCCGCATGCAGGCAGGCGACGGTGGGCCGGGATTGCGCGCGGCCAAAGGCAACCTGGGTTTTGTCTTCGAGCACGTCTTCGAACCGGGCGTCACCGAATTGCTGGTCCGTGCCGAGACGCCCGACCCGCTCGTGTTGCCGCTGCGGGTGTTCGACGACGAGTGCTACCAGTTCGCGATGCGGGTGCACGACTTCACCTATGGGCTGCTGTACGGCTTCCTGCTCGCCCTGATCGCCTACAACGCCATGCTGTACGCCGGCCTGCGCGACCGCGCGCATCGTGACTACGTGCTCTACCTCGGCTGTTTCGTGCTACTGAGCATGGGCTACGCAGGGCACGGCTACAACTGGCTGTGGCCGGGGATGTACGGCGTGCAGCGCTACATCATCCTGGTGCTGATGGTGGTGCTGGGCTATCTCGGACTGCGTTTCGCGTCCAGCTCCCTGGGCCTGGCCGTGGCCGCGCCCCGTGCGCATCGGCTGGCCCATGGCTTCGGCGTGGCGGGCATGGTGGCGATCGGCACCTGTGTGGTGCTCGACCAGCAGGCGGCAGCGGCCATCGTTGCCTTCGTCTTCGTGCTGCTGTTCTCGGTGGCCATGGTGTGGCTGGGTTTCTCGCGCCTCGATGGCGATCGCATTGCCGCAGGCTACTTCCTGGCGGGCGCGCTGGCGGCGATGGCAGGGGCGGCGACCACCTCGCTTGCGGTGTGGAACGGGCTGCCGTACTCGAACTGGACCTTTCATGCCGCGGAGGTGGGCATCGCCATCGATGGTGCGATCCTGTCGCTTGCACTCGCCTACCGGGTGCGTCGCATCCGCCGCGAGCGCCTGCAGGCAGAGCAGCTTTCGAGCCTCGATCCGCTCACCGGACTGCGCAACCGCCGCGCCTTCGCAGTGCTGGGCGAGAGCGCATGGAGTACGGCAGTCCGCCGCCAACGACCACTGTCGGCGGTGGTGCTCGACCTCGATCACTTCAAGTTGATCAATGATGTGCGCGGTCATGCGGCGGGTGATGCTGCGCTCAAGGCCGTGGCCGGCGTGATCGAACGCAACTGCCGGGCGGCCGACGTCGCCGCGCGTTGGGGCGGGGAGGAGTTCGTGGTGCTTCTGCCCGAGACCACGGCGGTCCAGGCGGGGGTGCTGGCCGAGCGCCTGCTGCACGACATCCGCGGCCTGGATCTGACGCTCGATGGCGGCGCGCTGAGCTTGAGCGCGAGCATCGGCGTGGCCGAGCGCACGACTCAGCCCGATCTCGAAGCCCTTGTCCGCGAAGCGGATCAGGCCATGTACGCCGCCAAGCAGGGGGGGCGGGACAGGGTGGTGCTGGCGCTACCGGCCTGAAGCGGGAGGCTGCACAGCGGCTATCGCATGCGGGATGGACTGAATACAATTACAGCCATGTACGCCCCCCCGTCTCCCGAATCACCCGTTTCCGCCACGTCTTCGCCGCTGGACGCGCTCAACCTGGCGCAGCGCGAGGCGGTCTGCCATGCCGGTGCCAGCGGGCCGGCCGCTCCGCTGCTGGTGATTGCTGGCGCCGGTTCGGGCAAGACCAATACCCTGGCCCACCGTGTGGCGCACCTGATCGAGAACGGTGCCGATCCCGCACGCATCCTGTTGCTCACCTTTTCGCGCCGCGCCGCGGACGAGATGGGGCGGCGGGTGCGGCGCATCCTGGCCCAGGCCTCTGCCGGCCGGCCCGGCCTGGCACAGGCCGAGCTGCGCTGGTCCGGTACCTTCCACGCCATTGGCGCACGCCTGCTGCGCGACTACGCCGGCCGCATCGGGCTCGACCCCGGCTTCACCATCCACGACCGCGAGGACTCGGCGGACCTGATGAACCTGGTGCGCCACGAGGCGGGGCTGTCGACCACCCGGCAGCGCTTTCCGCAGAAGGGCACCTGCCTGGCGATCTATTCGGCGGTGGTCAATACCCGCGCGCCGCTGGCCGAGGTGCTGCAGGCGAGCTTCCCATGGTGTGCGGAGTGGGAGGACGAGCTCAAACGCCTGTTCCGGGCCTACGTCGAGGCCAAGCAGGCGCAACAGGTGCTCGATTACGACGATCTGCTGCTGTACTGGGCGCAGATGGTGGCCGAGCCGGCGCTCGGGGCCGAGATCGGCGGCCTGTTCGACCATGTGCTGGTCGACGAGTACCAGGACACCAACCACCTGCAGGCGGCGATTCTGATGGCGATGAAGCCCGATGGGCGTGGCCTGACCGTGGTCGGTGACGACGCGCAGTCCATCTACGCCTTCCGTGGCGCGACGGTGCGCAACATCCTCGACTTTCCGGCCGCCTTCGATCCGCCGGCGCACGTGGTGACGCTGGAGCAGAACTACCGTTCCACCAGGCCAATACTGGAGGCGGCCAACGCGGTGATCGCGCTCGCCGCCGAGCGCTTCACCAAGAACCTGTGGTCGGAGCGCGAGTCCGCCCAGCGCCCACGCATCGTGGCAGTCAAGGACGACGCCGACCAGGCGGCCTTCGTCGTCGATGGCGTGCTGGCGCGGCGCGAGGAGGGGCTCAAGCTCAAGCAGCAGGCGGTGCTGTTCCGCGCTTCGGCGCACAGCGCGCGGCTGGAAATGGAGCTCACCCGGCGCAACGTGCCCTTCGTGAAGTTCGGTGGGCTCAAGTTCCTCGAGGCCGCCCACGTCAAGGACGTGCTTGCCGTGCTGCGCTGGGCCGAGAATCCGCGCGACCGCGTTTCGGGTTTTCGCGCCATCCAGCTGCTTGCCGGTGTCGGGCCCAAGACCGCCGGCCGCGTGCTCGACAATGTGTGTGCCGCTCCCGAGGGCTGCGCGCTGCTTGCCGAGCAGCCCGTGCCGGAGGCCGCGCGCGCCGGCTGGCTGGAATTTGCCGTGCTGATCGATTGCCTCGCAGGCAGAATGCCGCCCTCCGAATCTGCCGCCGCCGCTGTGGGAGCGGCGCGAGCCGCGAGCCTTTCGGCAACGCCGCCAGACCACACCGCCTTCGACCCCTCGCGGCTTGCGCCGCTCCTACGGGGGC
>NZ_AMXB01000060.1:0-16645 GCF_000310125.2 Thauera sp. 27 | reverse complement strand
AAGCCGCACGTGAACGTTGGCACGATTGGCCACGTTGACCACGGCAAGACCACGCTGACCGCTGCGATCACCACGATTCTGTCGAAGAAGTTCGGTGGTGAAGCGAAGGCCTATGACCAGATCGACGCGGCGCCCGAAGAGAAGGCGCGCGGCATCACCATCAACACCGCGCACGTCGAGTACGAAACCGCTGCTCGCCACTACGCGCACGTTGACTGCCCGGGCCACGCCGACTACGTCAAGAACATGATTACCGGTGCTGCCCAGATGGACGGCGCGATCCTGGTGTGCTCGGCCGCTGACGGCCCGATGCCGCAGACGCGCGAGCACATCCTGCTGGCCCGTCAGGTTGGCGTGCCGTACATCATCGTCTTCCTGAACAAGTGCGACATGGTCGACGACGAAGAGCTGCTCGAGCTGGTCGAGATGGAAGTGCGCGAGCTGCTGTCGAAGTACGACTTCCCGGGCGACGACATTCCCATCGTCAAGGGTTCGGCGCTGAAGGCGCTCGAAGGCGACCAGTCGCCGATCGGCGAGCCGGCAATCCTGGCGCTGGCCGATGCGCTGGATTCGTACATCCCGACGCCCGAGCGCGCCATCGACAAGCCCTTCCTGCTGCCGATCGAAGACGTGTTCTCGATCTCGGGTCGTGGCACCGTGGTGACCGGTCGTGTCGAGCGTGGCATCGTCAAGGTTGGCGAGGAAATCGAGATCGTCGGCATCAAGGCCACGGTCAAGACCACCTGCACCGGCGTTGAAATGTTCCGCAAGCTGCTCGACCAGGGTCAGGCCGGCGACAACGTTGGCGTGCTGCTGCGCGGCACCAAGCGTGAAGACGTCGAGCGTGGCCAGGTGCTGTGCAAGCCGGGTTCGATCAAGCCGCACACGCACTTCACGGGCGAAGTGTATGTGCTGTCGAAGGAAGAGGGTGGTCGTCACACCCCGTTCTTCAACAACTACCGCCCGCAGTTCTACTTCCGTACCACGGACGTGACCGGTTCGATCGAGCTGCCCGAGGGCACCGAGATGGTCATGCCGGGCGACAACGTGTCGATCACCGTCAAGCTGATCGCCCCGATCGCCATGGAAGAAGGTCTGCGCTTCGCCATCCGTGAAGGCGGTCGTACCGTCGGCGCCGGCGTGGTTGCCAAGATCATCGAGTAATTACTCGTAATTGCCAGAAAGCGCACCCGCCTGGGTGCGCTTTGCAGTGTCTGCTGCAGGGGTATAGCTCAACTGGCAGAGCGTCGGTCTCCAAAACCGAAGGTTGGGGGTTCGATTCCCTCTGCCCCTGCCATATTTTCTCGGGTGGTTATCCGCAATGGCCGATAAGTTGAAATTCGCGCTGGCGCTGGCACTGTTGGCAGCCGGCGTGGTCGGCTTCTATCTGCTTTCCGAGCAGCCGCTCGTGCTGCGCGTGCTGTCGGTGCTGGTCGGTTTTGGTGCTGGTGTCGCAGTCGCCTCCTTTTCGGAGCAGGGGCAGCGTTTCATCGGCTTTGCGCGTGAATCGATCACCGAAGTCAAGAAAGTCGTCTGGCCCAGCCGCAAGGAAACCATGCAGACCACTGGTCTGGTGTTTGCCTTCGTGGTGGTCATGGCGATCTTCCTGTGGCTGACCGACAAGACCCTGGAATGGGTTCTCTACGATCTCGTTCTGGGTTGGAAGTGATATGACGAAGCGTTGGTATGTGGTTCACGCCTACTCGGGCTTCGAGAAGTCCGTGCAGCGCGCGCTGATCGAGCGCATCAATCGCGCCGGCATGCAGGATGGCTTTGGCCAGATTCTGGTGCCGGTCGAGGAAGTGATCGAGATGCGCAACGGTCAGAAGACCGTGACCGAACGCAAGTTCTTCCCGGGTTATGTTCTCGTCGAGATGGAAATGAACGACGAGACCTGGCATTTGGTCAAGTCGACGCCGAAAGTCACCGGTTTCGTCGGTGGTACGGCGAACAAGCCTGCGCCGATCTCCGAGAAGGAGGTCGCGAAGATCATGCAGCAGATGCAGGAAGGGGTGGAGAAGCCTCGTCCGAAGGTGCTGTTCGAGATCGGCGAAGTCGTGCGCGTCAAGGAAGGTCCGTTTACCGACTTCCATGGCTCGGTCGAGGATGCCAACTACGAGAAGAACAAGCTGCGTGTGTCAGTGACCATTTTTGGTCGCGCCACGCCAGTCGAGCTGGATTTCGCGCAGGTCGAGAAGACTTGAGCGTAAAGGCGGGCCCGCGGGCCTGCCGTAGCCCGTTCACGCGGGCGATGCGAGGAGCGTCGGGCGGCTGCCCGGTGCGCTAGCACTCATCACAGGAGCAAGCCTCAATGGCAAAGAAAATCATTGGTTACATCAAGCTGCAGGTTCCGGCCGGTAAGGCCAACCCCAGCCCCCCGATCGGTCCGGCGCTTGGTCAGCGCGGCCTGAACATCATGGAGTTCTGCAAGGCGTTCAACGCCAAGACCCAGGGCATGGAGCCCGGTCTGCCGATTCCGGTGGTGATCACTGCCTTCGCCGACAAGTCCTTCACCTTCATCATGAAGACGCCGCCGGCGACGATCCTGATCAAGAAGGCTGCAGGTATCCAGAAGGGCTCGCCGAAGCCGCACACCGACAAGGTGGGCAAGGTGACCCGCGCCCAGGTTGAAGAGATTGCCAAGGCCAAACAGCCCGATCTGACCGCTGGCGACCTCGAAGCTGCCGTGCGCACCATCGCCGGCTCCGCCCGCAGCATGGGCATCACCGTGGAGGGCCTGTAATCATGGCGAAACTGTCCAAGCGAGTTCAGGCGCTGCGCGCGAAGGTTGACCGCAACCAGGCTTATCCGGTGGCCGACGCCCTGCGTCTGGTCAAGGAGTGCGCAACCGCCAAGTTCGACGAGTCGATCGATATCGCCGTGAACCTCGGTGTCGACGCACGTAAGTCGGACCAGGTCGTCCGCGGCTCGGTCGTGCTGCCCGCCGGTACCGGCAAGAGCGTGCGCGTCGCCGTGTTCGCCCAGGGTGACAAGGCCGAGGCTGCGCGCGCAGCCGGTGCCGAAGTCGTCGGTTTTGACGATCTTGCCGAGCAGGTCAAGGCGGGCAACCTCGACTTCGACGTCTGCATCGCGACGCCCGACGCCATGCGCGTGGTCGGTCAGCTCGGTCAGATCCTCGGTCCGCGTGGCCTGATGCCGAACCCGAAGGTTGGCACCGTCACCATGGACGTGGCGACGGCGGTCAAGAACGCCAAGGCCGGTCAGGTTCAGTACCGTACCGACAAGGGTGGCCTGGTGCACGCGACCATCGGTCGTGCGTCCTTCGAGGTCGAAGCGCTGCAGCAGAACCTTGCCGCATTCGTCGAGGCGCTCGTGAAGGCCAAGCCGGCTGCTGCCAAGGGTGTCTACCTGCGTCGTATCGCCGTGTCGAGCACCATGGGTGCCGGCGTGCGTGTCGAGACGGCCAGCGTCACCGCTGCGTGATTGCCGCGAGCGGCTGCACCGGAGTGCAGCCGCTCGCAAGAACTTTGAGCCGTTGCCGCCCGTGGGCGGTTGCGGATCGTCAAAGACCGCAGGTGCGTATGCCGAGAGGCCGCGCTTAAGCATGAAGATGGCCTGCGCAGACGGTGTGCTCAGAACAGGATTTGGCCGGCAAGCCGGCCGTGCTCCTGATCCAGGTCGCCGTGGGTGCGGAGCGCGATGTGCGTTCCGCGTGTGGACTTGAAAGGAGGAAAGGCCTGTGGGTCTCAATCTCGATGACAAGAAAGCCGTAGTGGCTGAGGTGTCGGCACAAGTGGCCAACGCTCAGACGATCGCGGTGGCCGAGTATCGCGGCATTGCGGTGGGTGACCTCACCGTGCTGCGCGCAAAGGCCCGCGAATCTGGCGTTTACCTGCGCGTGCTGAAGAACACCCTGGTGCGTCGTGCCATTGCCGGCACGCCGTTCGAGGGCCTCGCCGACCAGCTGACCGGGCCGTTGATCTACGGCATCTCGCAAGATCCGGTTGCTGCTGCGAAGGTGTTGAACGATTTCGCCAAGGGTAACGACAAGATCGTCCTGAAGGCCGGTTCCTATGCGGGCGACACGCTCGACCAGGCCGGTGTGCAGGCGCTCGCTTCGATCCCGAGCCGCGAAGAGCTGCTCGCCAAGCTGCTGGGTGTCATGCAGGCGCCGGTTTCCGGCTTTGCTGGCGCGCTGGCCGCCCTCGCCAAGAAGCGCGAGGAAGAAGGCGCCGCTGCTTGAGTCGTGTGTTCCGCTACGAAAGTTTTCTGAAAAAAATCGATTCTGGAGTTATTTGAAATGGCAATCAGCAAAGAAGACATCCTGGAAGCCGTTGCCGGCATGACCGTGATGGAACTGAACGACCTGGTCAAGGCGTTCGAAGAGAAGTTCGGCGTGTCCGCTGCCTCGCTGGCCGTCGCTGCCCCGGGTGCCGCCGCCGCTGCCCCGGTTGAAGAGAAGACCGAATTCGACGTCGTTCTGCTCGAAGCCGGCGCCAAGAAGGTTGAGGTCATCAAGGTCGTGCGTGCTGCGACCGGCCTGGGCCTGAAGGAAGCGAAGGATGTGGTCGACGGCGCGCCGAAGACCGTGAAGGAAGGCGCTCCGAAGGCTGACGCCGAAGCGCTGAAGAAGCAGCTGGAAGAAGCTGGCGCCAAGGTCGAGATCAAGTAATACTCGATGACCCAGCGGGGCTGGCACTCTTCGGAGTGCCGGCCCTTTCGTGCTTTGTAATCGAGATCGCGGAATATTCTGCGATCAACGATGCCAGGCCAGAGCGTTTGCCGAATCTCCGCGCACGCGTGCAGTCATACCGCAGCGTGCAGGAAGCAGCCGAACGTTGTGTCCTGTCTTTCCGATGTTAGCCCTCTAGCCGGAGCATCCATGGCGTATTCCTACACCGAAAAGAAACGTATCCGCAAGAGCTTCGCCAAGCGCGCGGCCGTGCTCGATGCGCCTTTCCTGCTCGCCACCCAGATCGAGTCGTTTGCCGAGTTCCTGCAGGCCGACACGCCGCCCGACGTGCGGCGGAACCAGGGTCTGCAGGCCGCATTCACGTCGATCTTCCCGATCTCGAGCCACAGCGGCAACGCCCGTCTCGAGTACGTGCAGTACATGCTCGGCGAGCCCGCCTTCGATGTGACCGAGTGCCAGCAGCGCGGCCTGACCTTCGCGTCGCCGCTGCGCGCGCGCGTGCGCCTGGTGATCATGGATCGCGAAGCGCCCAAGGAGACGATCAAGGAGGTCAAGGAGCAGGAAGTCTACATGGGCGAGATCCCGCTCATGACGGATACCGGCTCCTTCGTGATCAACGGTACCGAACGCGTCATCGTTTCCCAGCTGCACCGTTCGCCCGGCGTGTTCTTCGAGCACGACCGCGGCAAGACGCACTCGTCGGGCAAGCTGCTGTTCTCGGCGCGCATCATTCCCTACCGCGGATCGTGGCTGGACTTCGAGTTCGACCCGAAGGACTTCCTGTACTTCCGTGTTGACCGTCGACGCAAGATGCCGGTGACGATCCTGCTGCGGGCGATCGGCATGACGCCCGAAGAGATTCTCGCCACTTTCCACGATACCGACACCTTCCACCTGCAGGGTGAGGGCGCGCAGTTCGAGCTGGTGGCCGAGC
Organism: Thauera sp. 27; assembly: GCF_000310125.2. Taxonomy (NCBI): domain Bacteria; kingdom Pseudomonadati; phylum Pseudomonadota; class Betaproteobacteria; order Rhodocyclales; family Zoogloeaceae; genus Thauera; species Thauera sp. 27. The sequence goes on along the minus strand of NZ_AMXB01000060.1, from coordinate 11,057 downwards.
GACTGCGTGGCGAGGTGGCCCGTTTCGATATCACCACTGCCGATGGCCGGATCATCGTCGCGCGTGACAAGCGCATCACGTCCAAGCACATTCGCGAGATCGACCAGGCCGGCGTCAGGACGATGGCGGTGCCGGACGATTTCCTGCTTGGCCGCGTGGTGTCCACGAACGTCGCCGATCCGGAGACCGGAGAGGTGCTCGCGCGCGCCAATGACGAGATCACCGAGGACCTGCTCGACAAGTTCCGCCTGGCTGGCGTCACGGCGCTGAGCACGCTCTACATCAATGATCTCGATCGCGGCGGTTACATTTCGCAGACCCTGCGCATCGACGAGACCGCCGACCAGTGGGCTGCGAAGGTTGCGATCTACCGCATGATGCGCCCGGGCGAGCCGCCCACCGAGGACGCCGTCGAGGGGCTGTTCCAGGGCTTGTTCTACGCCGAGGAGCGCTACGACCTGTCCTCCGTCGGCCGCATGAAGTTCAATCGCCGCGCCTACCCGGAGAAGATCGACGACAAGGCGCCGGGCTGGATCAAGCGCTTCTACGAGCGCGTTGGCGCGCAGGGCGAGGATGGCCCGGGCGTGCTCACCAACGACGACATCCTTGCGGTGGTCGGCGTGCTGGTCGAGCTGCGTAACGGCCGTGGCGAAATCGACGACATCGACCACCTCGGCAACCGCCGCGTGCGTTCGGTGGGCGAACTGGCCGAGAACCAGTTCCGCGCCGGTCTCGTGCGCGTCGAGCGTGCGGTCAAGGAGCGCCTTTCGCAAGCTGAGTCCGACAATCTGATGCCGCACGACCTGATCAACGCCAAGCCGATCTCGGCGGCGATCAAGGAGTTCTTCGGCTCCAGCCAGCTGTCGCAGTTCATGGACCAGACCAACCCGCTGTCCGAGATCACGCACAAGCGTCGCGTCTCCGCACTCGGCCCCGGCGGTCTGACGCGCGAGCGCGCCGGCTTCGAGGTGCGCGACGTGCACCCGACGCACTATGGCCGCGTGTGCCCGATCGAGACGCCGGAAGGCCCGAACATCGGTCTGATCAACTCGCTCGCCGTGTATGCGCGCACCAACCGCCACGGCTTCCTCGAGCCCCCCTACCGCAAGGTCAACGACGGCAAGGTCACGGACCAGATCGATTTCCTGTCGGCGATCGAGGAAGGCCAGTACGTGATCGCGCAGGCGAACGCCGAGATCGACGAAGCCGGCATGCTGGCGGGCGACCTCGTGTCCTGCCGCCACAAGGGTGAGTTCCTGCTCGCGACCTCGGACATGGTGCAGTACATGGACGTGGCGCCGGGGCAGATCGTGTCGGTGGCAGCGTCGCTGATTCCCTTCCTCGAGCACGACGATGCGAACCGCGCGCTGATGGGCGCCAACATGCAGCGCCAGGCCGTGCCCTGCCTGCGCCCGGAGAAGCCGCTGGTCGGCACCGGTATCGAGCGCCGTGTTGCGGTCGACTCGGGTACCGCCGTGCAGGCCCGTCGTGGTGGCGTGGTGGATTATGTCGATGCGAACCGGATCGTGATCCGCGTTCACGATGCCGAGACCCTGCCGGGTGAAGTGGGTGTCGATATCTACAACATGATCAAGTACACCCGTTCCAACCAGAACACCAACATCAACCAGCGTCCGGTGGTGAAGGTGGGCGATGTGCTGGGCAAGGGCGATGTGATTGCCGACGGCGCATCGACCGACCTCGGCGAACTCGCGCTCGGCCAGAACATGCTGGTCGGCTTCATGCCCTGGAACGGCTATAACTTCGAGGACTCGATCCTCATCTCCGAGCGCGTGGTCGCCGACGACCGCTTCACCTCGATCCACGTCGAGGAGCTCACCGTCGTCGCTCGTGACACCAAGCTCGGACCCGAGGAGATCACCCGCGACATCGCGTCGCTGGGCGAGGCGCAACTGTCGCGCCTGGACGAATCGGGCATCGTGTACATCGGCGCCGAGGTCGAGGCCGGTGACGTGCTGGTCGGCAAGGTCACGCCCAAGGGCGAAACCCAGCTGACGCCGGAAGAGAAGCTGCTGCGCGCGATCTTCGGCGAGAAGGCGTCCGACGTGAAGGACACCTCGCTGCGCGTGCCCTCGGGCATGGTCGGCACCGTGATCGACGTTCAGGTCTTCACCCGCGAGGGCATCGAGCGCGACAAGCGCGCGCAGTCGATCATCGACGACCAGCTGCGCAGCTTCAAGACCGATCTCGCCGACCAGATGCGCATCGTCGAGCGTGACGCCTTCGCGCGTATCCGCCGCATGATCCTCGGTCAGGTCGCCAATGGCGGTCCGAAGAAACTGGCCAAGGGCAGCGAGCTCAATGACGCCTATCTCGATGGCCTCGAGCCCTATCACTGGTTCGACATCCGCCTTGCCGACGAGGCGCTGGCGGTGCAGCTCGAAGCAGTGCGCGAGGGTCTCGAGACCACCCGCAAGGACTTCGAGCAGGCCTTCGAGATCAAGAAGAAGAAGCTCACCCAGGGCGATGAGCTGCCCCCGGGCGTGCAGAAGATGGTGAAGGTCTACCTGGCCGTCAAGCGCCGCCTGCAGCCGGGCGACAAGATGGCAGGCCGCCACGGTAACAAGGGCGTGGTGTCGAAGATCGTTCCGGTCGAGGACATGCCGTACATGGAAGACGGCACTCCGCTGGACATCGTGCTCAACCCGCTCGGCGTGCCGTCGCGGATGAACATCGGCCAGATCCTCGAGACCCACCTGGGTTGGGCAGCGAAGGGCCTTGGCCAGCAGATCGACCGCATGCTGCAGGCGCAGGCCTCGGCGACGGAGCTGCGTGGTTTCCTCGAGCAGATCTACAACGACAGCGGTCGTCCCGAGCAGCTCGACGAACTCGACGACGGCGCCGTGCGTGAGCTCGCAACCAACCTGAAGAAGGGTGTGCCCTTCGCGACGCCGGTGTTCGATGGCGCCAAGGAGGAAGAGATCCGCCAGATGCTCGAGCTCGCCGGTCTGCCGACCGGTGGCCAGGTCACCCTGTATGACGGCCGTACCGGCGAAGCCTTCGAGCGTAAGGTGACGGTGGGCTACAAGCACGTGCTCAAGCTGCACCACCTGGTCGACGACAAGATGCACGCACGTTCGACCGGTCCGTACTCGCTCGTTACCCAGCAGCCGCTGGGCGGCAAGGCGCAGTTCGGTGGCCAGCGCTTCGGTGAGATGGAAGTGTGGGCGCTGGAAGCTTACGGCGCGGCCTACACGCTGCAGGAAATGCTGACGGTCAAGTCCGATGACGTGACCGGCCGGACCAAGGTGTACGAAAACATCGTCAAGGGCGAGCACAAGATCGATTCCGGCATGCCGGAGTCCTTCAACGTGCTGGTGAAGGAAATCCGTTCGCTCGCGATCGACATCGATCTCGACCGCAGCTGATCCCGTACCAAACAACCCGCCCGCGATTGAATCCCGGGGACGCAGTCGAGCCGGCTGCGTCCCGGATGGAGTGAACAATGAAGAGCCTGCTCGCTGACCTGTTCAAGCAAACCCTGCCGAACGAGGAAGAGTTCGACGCGATCACCATCGGTCTCGCGTCCCCGGACAAGATCCGGTCCTGGTCCTATGGGGAAGTCAAGAAACCCGAGACCATCAACTACCGTACGTTCAAGCCGGAGCGTGACGGCCTGTTCTGCGCCAAGATCTTTGGCCCGGTCAAGGATTACGAGTGCCTGTGCGGCAAGTACAAGCGGCTCAAGCACCGTGGCGTGATCTGCGAGAAGTGCGGCGTGGAAGTGACCTTGTCCAAGGTCCGCCGTGAGCGCATGGGCCACATCGAACTGGCCTCGCCGGTCGCCCACATCTGGTTCCTGAAGAGCCTGCCGAGCCGTCTCGGCATGGTGCTCGACATGACCCTGCGCGACATCGAGCGCGTGCTCTATTTCGAGGCCTTCGTCGTCGTCGAGCCTGGCATGACCCCGCTCAACCGCGGTCAGCTGCTCACCGAGGACGACTACCTGTCGAAGGTCGAAGAGTACGGTGACGAGTTCGACGCCGTGATGGGCGCCGAGGGTGTGGCCGCGCTGCTGCGCAGCCTGGACATCAACCTCGAGGTCGAGAAGCTGCGCGGCGACCTGGAGACGACCAACTCGGAAGCCAAGATCAAGAAGTTCTCGAAGCGCCTGAAGGTGCTCGAGGCCTTCCAGCAGTCCGGCATCAAGCCCGAGTGGATGGTGCTCGAGGTGCTGCCGGTGCTGCCCCCCGACCTGCGTCCGCTGGTGCCGCTGGACGGTGGTCGCTTCGCCACCTCCGACCTCAACGACCTCTATCGTCGCGTCATCAACCGTAACAACCGCCTCAAGCGTCTGCTCGAGCTCAAGGCGCCCGACATCATCGTGCGCAACGAGAAGCGCATGCTGCAGGAGTCGGTCGACTCGCTGCTCGACAACGGCCGCCGCGGCAAGGCGATGACCGGCGCCAACAAGCGTCCGCTCAAGTCGCTGGCCGACATGATCAAGGGCAAGGGCGGCCGCTTCCGTCAGAACCTGCTCGGCAAGCGTGTCGACTACTCCGGCCGTTCGGTGATTACCGTGGGTCCGCAGCTCAAGCTGCATCAGTGCGGCCTGCCCAAGCTGATGGCGCTCGAGCTGTTCAAGCCCTTCATCTTCAACAAGCTCGAGCTGATGGGGCTGGCCACGACCATCAAGCAGGCCAAGAAGATGGTGGAGTCGCAGGAGCCGGTGGTGTGGGACATCCTCGAAGAGGTGATCCGCGAGCACCCGGTCATGCTGAACCGCGCTCCGACGCTGCACCGCCTCGGCATCCAGGCTTTCGAGCCGGTGCTGATCGAAGGCAAGGCGATCCAGCTCCACCCGCTCGTCTGCGTCGCCTTCAACGCCGACTTCGACGGCGACCAGATGGCCGTCCACGTTCCGCTGTCGCTGGAAGCACAGATGGAAGCCCGCACCCTGATGCTGGCCTCCAACAACGTGCTGTCGCCGGCCAACGGCGAGCCGATCATCGTGCCGTCGCAGGACATCGTGCTGGGCCTGTACTACGCGACCCGCGAAGGCGTGAACGTGCCGGGCGAGGGCATGATCTTCACCGACGTGTCGGAAGTGAAGCGTGCCTACGAGTCCGGCCAGATCGCGCTCCATGCGCGCATCACGGTGCGCCTGAAGGAAGCCGACCTGGGCCCGAACGGTGAGCGCATCGAGCGGATCGTTCGCCACGACACGACCGCCGGCCGCGCCATCCTGTCCGAGATCCTGCCTGCGGGTCTGCCCTTCAGCGTGATCGACAAGGCGCTCAAGAAGAAGGAGATCTCCAAGCTCATCAACGCCTCGTTCCGCCGTTGCGGCCTGCGTGCCACCGTGATCTTCGCCGACAAGCTGATGCAGTTCGGCTACGGCCTGGCTACCCGCGCCGGCCTGTCGATCGCGGTCAAGGACATGCTTGTGCCCAACGCGAAGCACGACCTGATCCGTGCCGCCGAGGCCGAGGTGAAGGAGATTGCGCAGCAGTACACCTCCGGCCTCGTCACCGATGGCGAGCGCTACAACAAGGTCGTGGATATCTGGGGCCGTTGTGGCGACCAGGTCGCCAAGGCGATGATGGAGCAGCTCGGTTCCGAAGAGGTGGTCAACCGCGAGGGCAAGACCGTCCGCCAGGAGTCGTTCAACTCGATCTACATGATGGCCGACTCGGGTGCCCGTGGTTCCGCTGCCCAGATCCGCCAGCTTGCCGGCATGCGCGGCCTGATGGCCAAGCCGGACGGCTCGATCATCGAGACGCCGATCACGACGAACTTCCGTGAAGGCCTCAACGTTCTGCAGTACTTCATCTCGACGCACGGCGCCCGTAAGGGTCTGGCCGATACCGCGCTGAAGACCGCGAACTCGGGTTACCTTACCCGCCGCCTGGTCGATGTGACCCAGGATCTGGTGGTGATCGAGGACGACTGCGGCACCCGCGAAGGCTTCAACATGAAGGCCCTCATCGAGGGTGGCGAGGTGGTCGAGCCCCTGCGCGAGCGCATCCTCGGCCGCGTGTGCGCCGAGGACGTGGTGAATCCGGAGACGCAGGAGACGGTGATCGAGTCGGGCAGCCTGCTGGACGAGGATGCAGTCGACCTGATCGAGAGCCTTGGCGTCGATGAAGTCAAGGTGCGCACGCCGCTGACCTGCGAGACCCGCTATGGTCTGTGCGCGAAGTGCTACGGTCGCGACCTCGGTCGCGGCAGCATGGTCAACTCCGGCGAGGCGGTCGGCGTCATTGCCGCACAGTCGATCGGCGAGCCCGGCACGCAGCTGACGATGCGGACCTTCCACGTCGGCGGTGCGGCGTCGCGAGCGGCAGCAGCCAGCGGGGTGGAGGCCAAGTCCGCCGGCTCGATCCGATTCGCCGGCAACATGCGCTACGTCGCCAACGCCAAGGGCGAGAAGATCGTCATCGCGCGTTCGGCCGAGCTGGTCGTGGCCGATGACCTCGGTCGCGAGCGCGAACGCCACAAGCTGCCGTACGGTGCCTTGCTGCTGGTCGACGACGGCCAGGCGATCAAGGCCGGCACCCAGCTGGCGAGCTGGGACCCGCACACCCGCCCGATCGTGACCGAGTACGCCGGTACGGTGAAGTTCGAGAACGTCGAGGAAGGCGCGACCGTCGCCAAGCAGATCGACGAGGTCACCGGTCTGTCGACTCTGGTGGTCATCGACTCCAAGCGGCGTTCGTCGACCGGCACCGCCAAGGGCGTGCGCCCGCAGGTGAAGCTGCTCGATAGCAATGGCGAAGAAGTGAAGATCGCCGGGACCGAGCATTCGGTGGCGATCACCTTCCAGGTCGGCTCGCTGATCACGGTCAAGGACGGCCAGCAGATCAACGTTGGTGACATTCTTGCCCGTATTCCGCAGGAATCGGCAAAGACCCGCGACATCACCGGTGGTCTGCCGCGCGTTGCCGAACTCTTCGAGGCCCGTGCGCCCAAGGATGCCGGCATGCTCGCGGAGTACACCGGCACGGTGTCCTTCGGCAAGGAGACCAAGGGCAAGCAGCGCCTGGTCATCACCGAGCCGGATGGCACCTCGCACGAGTTCCTGATCCCGAAGGACAAGCACCTGATGGTGCACGACGGTCAGGTGGTGAACAAGGGCGAGCTGATCGTGGACGGTCCGGCGGATCCCCACGACATCCTTCGCCTGCAGGGCATCAACGAACTTGCGCGCTACATCATCGACGAGGTGCAGGACGTTTACCGACTGCAGGGCGTGAAGATCAACGACAAGCACATCGAGGTGATCGTTCGCCAGATGCTGCGCCGCGTGGTCATCACGGATCCGGGCGATAGCCGCTTCATCCGCGAGGAGCAGGTCGAGCGTTCCGAGGTTCTGGACGAGAACGATCGCCTCGAGGCCGAGGGCAAGTTGCCGGCGCACTACGAGAACGTGCTCCTCGGTATCACCAAGGCGTCGCTGTCGACCGACTCGTTCATCTCCGCGGCATCCTTCCAGGAAACCACGCGCGTGCTGACCGAAGCGGCGATCATGGGCAAGCGCGACGAGCTGCGCGGCCTGAAGGAGAACGTCATCGTCGGTCGACTGATCCCGGCAGGTACCGGTCTTGCATACCATCGCAGTCGCAAGGCGCAGGAGCAGGGCATGGATCTGGGTGCGGATCATGCGTGGGCGCCGGCGGAAACCGTTGCGGAAACGCAGCAGGACATCGAGGCTAGTTGACTTATCGGTCTGCCTCGGACTAAACTCCGGCCTCTTTTTTGTGGACTGACCAATCGTAGTCAGTCGCAGCCGGAATAATCCGCCCGCGGCGGCCCATGGTGGGCTGCCGCGGTCTTATGGGAAATTCTTAAGCTATGCCAACAATCAATCAGCTTGTCCGCAAGCCGCGCCAGATGGAAGTTGCGAAGAGCAAGGTCCCGGCGCTCGAGGCCTGCCCGCAAAAGCGTGGTGTTTGCACCCGCGTCTACACCACGACCCCGAAGAAGCCGAACTCGGCGCTTCGTAAGGTCGCCAAGGTGCGTCTCACCAATGGTTTCGAGGTCATCTCGTACATCGGCGGTGAAGGTCACAACCTCCAGGAGCACTCTGTCGTGCTGATCCGTGGTGGTCGTGTCAAGGACTTGCCGGGTGTGCGCTATCACATCGTTCGTGGCTCCCTCGACCTTCAGGGTGTCAAGGATCGTAAGCAGTCGCGCTCGAAGTACGGTGCCAAGCGCCCGAAGAAAGCCTGATTGTTGGCCCAAGAAATTTAGCGAGAGGTTGTCATGCCGCGTCGTCGTGAAGTACCCAAGCGCGAGGTTCTGCCGGATCCGAAGTTCGGAAACCAGGATGTCTCGAAGTTCATCAACGTGATCATGCAGTCGGGCAAGAAGTCCGTTGCTGAGCGCATCGTCTATGGTGCGTTTGATCACATCACCTCCAAGTCCGGCAAGGATCCGCTCGAGGTGTTCTCGACCGCGGTTGCGAACGTGAAGCCGGTTGTCGAAGTCAAGAGCCGTCGCGTCGGTGGTGCCAACTATCAGGTGCCGGTTGAAGTGCGTCCGTCCCGTCGTATGGCGCTGTCGATGCGTTGGTTGCGCGAAGCTGCGCGCAAGCGTGCCGAGAAGTCGATGGCTCAGCGCCTCGCCGGTGAGCTGCTGGAGGCCGCCGAAGGTCGTGGTTCCGCCATGAAGAAGCGTGAAGAAGTTCACCGCATGGCCGAAGCCAACAAGGCGTTCTCGCACTACCGCTTCTGATCCTGGTTGGTGGCGGTAACTCGGGCCCTGTACAGGGCTCGATTGTTTTCTAACGCATGAAATCGTTCATCGCGTCACAGGCGCGCATAACAGAAGGCAGGTAAAACGTGGCCCGCAAGACTCCCATCGAGCGCTACCGCAATATCGGTATCTCCGCTCACATCGACGCCGGCAAGACGACTACGACCGAGCGTATCCTCTTCTACACCGGCGTGAGCCATAAGCTCGGTGAAGTGCATGATGGCGCAGCTACCACCGACTGGATGGTGCAGGAGCAAGAGCGTGGCATCACCATCACCTCCGCGGCGGTGACCTGCTTCTGGAAGGGTATGGATAACTCCTATCCCGAGCACCGCTTCAACATCATCGATACGCCGGGACACGTGGACTTCACCATTGAAGTCGAGCGCTCGATGCGCGTTCTGGATGGTGCGTGCATGGTGTATTGCGCCGTTGGTGGCGTGCAGCCGCAGTCCGAGACCGTGTGGCGCCAGGCGACCAAGTACAAGGTGCCGCGTCTGGCCTTCGTGAACAAGATGGACCGTTCGGGTGCCAACTTCTTCAAGGTCGTCGACCAGATGAAGACCCGTCTCAAGGCCAATCCGGTTCCGGTGGTGGTGCCGATCGGTGCCGAAGATTCCTTCAAGGGCGTGGTCGATCTGCTCAAGATGAAGGCGATCATCTGGGACGAGGCCTCCCAGGGCATGAAGTTCGATTACCAGGAGATCCCGGCTGACGTCGTGGCGACTGCGGAAGAGTGGCGCGCCAACATGGTCGAGGCTGCGGCTGAAGCGAACGAAGATCTGATGAACAAGTACCTCGAGGAAGGCGAGCTTTCCGAAGAGGAGGTCATTGCGGGTCTGCGTGCGCGCACCCTGGCCTGCGAGATCCAGCCGATGCTGTGCGGCACCGCGTTCAAGAACAAGGGTGTTCAGCGCATGCTTGACGCGGTCATCCAGTACCTGCCGTCGCCGATCGACATTCCGCCGGTTGCTGGCGTGGATGACGACGAGAAGGAAGTTGTGCGCTACGCCAAGGACGACGAGAAGTTCTCGGCGCTGGCGTTCAAGCTGATGACCGACCCGTTCGTAGGTCAGCTCACCTTCATTCGCGTCTACTCGGGCGTGCTGGAGTCGGGTTCGACGGTGCTGAACTCGGTCAAGGGCAAGAAGGAGCGCATCGGCCGCATCCTGCAGATGCACGCCAATGATCGTGAAGAGATCAAGGAAGTGCTCGCGGGCGACATCGCTGCTGTGGTCGGCCTCAAGGACGTTACGACCGGCGAGACCCTGTGCGACATCTCGGCGCCGGTCATCCTTGAGCGCATGGTGTTCCCGGATCCGGTGATCCACGTTGCGGTCGAGCCCAAGACCAAGAGCGACCAGGAAAAGATGGGTCTGGCTCTCGGTCGACTGGCTGCCGAGGATCCGTCCTTCCGCGTCCGTACCGACGAAGAGTCGGGTCAGACCATCATCTCGGGCATGGGCGAGCTGCACCTCGAGATCATCGTCGACCGCATGCGCCGCGAGTTCAACGTCGAGGCGAACGTCGGTGCGCCGCAGGTTGCCTACCGCGAGACCATCCGCAAGGCTGCGATGGACGTCGAAGGCAAGTTCGTCAAGCAGTCCGGCGGTCGTGGTCAGTACGGTCACGTCGTCATCAACCTTGAACCGGCCGAGCAGGGCAAGGGCTACGAGTTCGTCGATGCGGTCAAGGGTGGTGTCGTTCCGCGTGAGTACATCCCGGCGGTCGACAAGGGTATCCAGGACACCCTCAACAGTGGCGTGCTGGCGGGCTTCCCGGTCGTTGATGTCAAGGTGACGCTGCACTTCGGTTCCTACCACGACGTCGACTCGAACGAGAACGCGTTCAAGATGGCCGGCTCGATGGCGTTCAAGGACGCGATGCGCAAGGCCAGTCCCGTGCTGCTCGAGCCGATGATGGCTGTGGTGGTCGAGACGCCGGAAGACTACATGGGCAACGTCATGGGTGACCTGTCGGGTCGCCGCGGTATCGTCCAGGGTATGGATGACATCCCGGGTGGCATGAAGGAAATCAAGGCCGAGGTGCCGCTGGCCGAGATGTTCGGTTACGCTACCCAGCTGCGCTCGCTGACCCAGGGTCGCGCGACCTACTCGATGGAGTTCAAGCACTACGCTGAAGCACCGAAGAGTGTGGCCGAGGCCGTCATCAGCAGCCGCAAGTAATTCCAGCAATTCAGAATTTCAGCAACTTCAACATAAGGACCCGCGAACATGGCGAAGGGTAAGTTCGAACGCACCAAGCCGCACGTGAACGTTGGCACGATTGGCCACGTTGACCACGGCAAGACCACGCTGACCGCTGCGATCACCACGATT
>NZ_AMXB01000059.1:0-16781 GCF_000310125.2 Thauera sp. 27 | reverse complement strand
CCAGCGCACCCGCGCGACAACCCAGCGCGGGTGCGCTGGGGCGCCCGCGCCGGGCAGCAGGCTGCGCCGCGCGCTGCTGCTTGCGGTATTGGCGTCGGCCGCAGCCCGTCTCGATGCGCGTGATCTCGAGGAACTGCTCACGACGCCGGTGCCACGCCCGAGCCCGTTCGAGGTGATCAAGGCCGAACCTGTGGTCGGCGCAGCGAAGTACGAGCAGCGCCAGAGCGAGGTTGCCGCAGCGGCAACGGTGATCAGCCGCGAAGAGATCCGCAGCTTCGGCTGGCGCACCCTGGACGAGGCGCTCGCGACCCTGCCTGGTGTATTCAAGACCTACGACCGCCAGTACAGCTACCTCGGCGTGCGCGGCTTCGGCCTGCCCGGCGACTACATGACGCGTGTGCTGCTCACCATCGACGGTGTGCGCGCCAACGAGCCGCTGTATGACAGCGCCCCCCTGGGCAGGACCTTTCCGCTCGACCTCGATCTGGTCGAGCGCATCGAATTCATCCCCGGGCCCGGTGGCGCCCTCTACGGGCAGAATGCGATGTTTGGCGTCATCAACGTCGTCACCCGCAAGGGGGCGGGGCTCGACGGCGGCGAACTGGCGCTCTCGCTGCAGTCTCCTCGAACCACTCGTGAGGGCCGCGTGAGTTGGGGCAAGCGCCTGGACAACGGCGTCGACCTGCTGATCTCGGCCTCGGCCCTGCGCTCGGACGGCGAAGACCTGACCCTCGCCTTCGGCGACGGCGAACGGGGCGTCGCGCGCGGACTGGACGGCGAGCGCGACGACGAGTTCCTGTTCAAGGCCAGCCGCGGCCCGTGGTCGTTCGCCCTCATGCATGGCGACCGCCTCAAGGACGACGCGGTCGCCACCTACGGCACCGACCGCTTCTCACCCGGCAGCTTCCAGCGCGACCGGACGACGTTTGCCAATCTCGACTATCGCGACACCTTGTCGGCCACCCTGTCGATCTCGGCGCGCCTGTTCGCCGGCAGCCACCGCTACGACAGCACCCTGATCTATTCCGGTCAGCCCTATGGCTATCCGGGCCTGGCCGACTGGCAAGGCACCGAAGTCCAGCTGCTGTCGACCGCGTTCGCCGCACACACGCTGATGCTGGGGCTGGACTACCAGCGCAACGGCCGTATCGAACAGCACGTCGTCGATCTCTCCGACACATCCTCCGCAAGCAACTGGCGTGACCGTCGCAAGGGCTACAGGCTTGGGCTCTACGCCCAGGACGACTGGCAGATCGGCGAAGACGTGACGCTGACCCTCGGTCTGCGCATGGATCGCAACGACCGCATCGGCACTCGCCTGAGCCCGCGCGCCGGCCTGATCTGGCACACTGCGCCGCGGACCACGCTGAAGCTGCTCTACGGCCGTGCCCACCGCGCACCGAACGCCTACCAGAGCTACTACGCTGACGGCGACTACATGGAAGCAAATCCGGACCTCGGCGGCGAAACGGTCGACACCGTCGAGTTGTCGATCGACCACCGCATCGGTCGCGAACTGCATCTGCGCGCCTCGCTCTACCAATGGCAGGTCGATGACCTCATCGCACTGAACGAGGGCCAGGACGGCATCGTCCAGTACCGGAGTGCAGGCAAGCTCCGCAGCCGCGGCCTGGAGCTCTCCGCCGAGCAGGCGTGGCACAACGGCGCCCGCATGCGCGGCAGCGTCTCGGCGCAGAACACCGTCGACGCCGACGGCGCCTGGGTGCAGAACTCGCCACGCGTTCTCGGCCGCGTCAACCTCTCCAGTCCCTTGCCCCGCACCCGCCTGCGCACTGGCGTGGAACTCGCCTATGACGGCATGCGCCGCACCGCCAACGGTGAAACGGTCCCGGCACACTGGCTGGCCAACCTGCATGTCGTCGCCGAGCGCTGGATTCCTGGTGCCGAGTTGTCGCTGAGCGTGCTCAACCTCTTCGACAAGGACTATGCCCACCCCGGTGCAGGTGAGCGCACTCATCAGATGCATGCCATCGGCCAGGATGGCCGCAGCATCAGGCTGCGTCTCGACTACCGCTTCTGACCCGCGCACATGGGCTCACGACACCACGCCTTCAAGACCCTCCGTGCCGGTGCGAGTCGCGCACTCGCGGGCCTGCTGTGCGGGATCTCGCTGGCGGTGCTGCCCGCAGCCGCAGGCTTCGCCCAGGCGCCGGAAGGAGACGACGAGTACAGCCTCAAAGCCGCCTTCCTGATCAACTTCGCCAGCTTCGCTACCTGGCCGGACAGCCATCGTCCGGCACTCCATCTTTGCATCTACGGTGAGGATCCGTTCGGTGCACACCTCGATGCGCTCGAACAGCGCACCGTCGGCACCCGCCCACTGCAGATCCGCCGCACCTTGCGGGTCGACGGCCTGGGCGACTGCGACATGGTGTTCATCACCCGCTCGATGATCGGCAACCTGAATCGCGTGCAGGACCGGATCGATGGCCTTCCCGTGCTCACGATCGCCGACAGCCCGGGCGCGATGCAGAAGGGCGTCATGCTCAACATCGAAACCCTGGGCAACCGCATTGGTTTTTCCGTCAACCTTGCCGCAGCGCGCAACCACGGCGTGGGGCTGAGCGCCCGACTGCTCAAGCTCGCATCCGAGATCCAGCAATGAACCTGCAGTCTCCCTCCCCTGACCATGAGCAGCGCATGACGCTCGGCGAGAAACTGCGCCGCGTCAGCCAGCGCGCGCTGGGCGCTGCCGTGGCCCTGCTGGCCGTGCTGATCACGCTCGGCGGCCTGGTGATCAGCGCACTCGCACTCGAGAGCAACACCCGCGTGATGGCACGCGTGCTCGCCGACAACGCCGCCGCAAGCCTGATGTTCCTCGACAACGCCTCGGCTGGCCGCATTCTTACCGCGCTGGAGCACCTGCCCGACGTGCGCGGCGCGGCCATCTTCGACGTCGACGGCGCAGAGTTCGCCCGCTTCGGCGAGTTCACCGCCCAGGGCCGCAAGGCGTACAGCCTGGCCGCCGAGCAGGCGCGTTTCGATCTCGGCACGCTGCGCATGACCCAGCCGATCATCGAGAACGGCAACGTCCTGGGCGTGCTCGACCTCGACCTCGACCTGCGCACGCTCTACATCCAGGTCTTCGCCCATGGGTCGATCGCCGCGCTGGCCGCCGCGCTTGCGCTGCTGCTCGCCACCCGCACCCTCAGGCGGCTGAACCATGCGGTGCTGCAACCGCTGTCGTCACTGTCGTCACTGATGGACAAGGTCGCACACGACGAGGACTACAGCGCACGCGCAGCCCCAAGCAGCGTCATCGAACTCGACTCGCTGGCCGCCGGCTTCAATCGCATGCTCGGCCAGATCGCCGAGCGCGATGCGCGCCTGGCCGCCCACCGGGAGCAACTCGAGGACGAGGTCGCCAGCCGCACCGAAGAACTGCGCCGGGCCAAGGAGGCGGCAGAAGCGGCCAGCCAGGCCAAGAGCGACTTCCTGGCGACGATGAGCCACGAAATCCGTACGCCGATGAACGGTGTGCTGGGCATGACCGAACTGCTGCTCGACAGCGGACTGAACCAGGAGCAGCGTCATTTCGCGGAGGCGGTGGAGCACTCCGGCCGCCACCTCCTTGGCATCATCAACGACATCCTCGATTTCTCCAAGATCGAAGCTGGCCATCTCGAGCTCGAGGCGGTGGAGTTCGAGCTCGGAGATCTGCTCGAGGGCACGCTGGCGATGTTTGCCCAGCCCGCCGAGAAGAAGGGCCTGGAGCTGGTCGCCGACCTGCCAGCCGAGGTCCGCCGCGGCCTGCGCGGCGACCCCTTCCGCTTGCGCCAGGTCATCGGCAACCTGATCAGCAACGCGGTCAAGTTCACCGCCCGCGGCGAGGTCGTCGTGCGTGCCCGCCTGCTCGACGAGAGCGAGCATGACTGCCACTTGCGCATCAGCGTCGAGGACACGGGGATCGGCATCCCGGTCGATGCCCAACAGCGCATCTTCGACCAGTTCTCACAGCTCGACGGCTCCACCACGCGCCAGTTTGGCGGCACCGGGCTGGGCCTGGCGATCTGCCGCCGCCTGCTCGGATTGATGCACGGCGAGATCAGTCTCGACAGCGCGCCACACGAGGGCGCACGCTTCCACGTCGACCTTGTCCTGCCCAAGGGCCTCAGCAGCCCGGCGTCACTGCGCAGCAGCGTCGAGCTCGCCGGAATCCGCGCACTGGTGGTGGACGACAACGCCACCAACCGCGAGATCCTGCTGCGCCAGCTGCGGGCCTGGGGCATGCAGGTCGACTGCGCGGCGGATGGCGATGCTGCGCTCGAGTTGCTCGCACGCACGGCGGCGGCGGGCGAACAGGTCGACATCGCGGTACTGGACATGCACATGCCACGCATGGATGGCCTGAGGCTTGCGACCGAGATCCGCAACACGCCGGCGCTTGCCGCCATCCGCCTGGTGGTGCTGACCTCGAGCTACTCCAGCGCGAGCGTGCGCGAACGTGAGCGCGCCGGCATCCTGCGCTGCGTGCACAAGCCGATCCGCCAGGCCGAGCTGCACGAGGTACTGTCGAGCGCACTGCGCGCACCTGGCCAGCAGGCCGCCACCAGGATACAGGCCGACGCCGCGGCGGCGTCACTTGCCGGGCGCGTGCTGCTGGCGGAGGACAACCCGGTCAACCGCCATGTCGGGCAGGCCATGCTCGAACGCCTCGGCCTGTCGGTGTGCTTCGCCGAGAACGGCGAGGAGGCCTTGCGCCTTGCATCGAGGGAAGACTTCGATCTCATCCTGATGGATTGCCACATGCCGGTGATGGATGGCTACGAGGCCAGCGCAGCAATTCGCGCGCAACGCCGCCAGCCGCGCGTACCGATCGTGGCCCTGACGGCAAACGTGATGGAAGGTAACCGCGAGCGCTGCATTGCCGCCGGCATGGACGATTTCCTGGCCAAGCCCTACGCGCTGGAGCAACTGCGGGCCATGCTCAAGCGCTGGCTGGCGGCGCCATCGGCCGGCACGCTCCCCTCAGCCCCGCCCGTTGCAGTTCCGAGCGATCCTGAAAGCGCGCAGGCGGTGATCGATCCTGCCTTCATCGAGCAGTTCCGCGCCCTCGATCCGAACGGTGGCATGACGCTGGTCCAGCGCATCCTCGGTGTCTTCCTCGAAAGCAGCAACCCGCTGCTCGCGGCGCTCGAGCAAGCCGTTGAAGCAGGCGACGGCGCGGGGCTGCGCCAAGCCGCACACAGCCTCAAGTCGAGTTCGGGGAATATCGGAGCAAGATCCCTTGCCGCGCTGTTCAAGGAGTTCGAGATGATGGGCAAGAACGGGCGCGCGGAGGAGGCGCACGCAAGGCTCGACGAACTACGCCACGAGTACGCCCGCACGCTCGACGGAATCCGCAGGCTGCAGCAGACGCTTGGCCATTGAACCGAACGCCTGCCCTGTTCAATCGGTAGGAAGGCGCACCTTACGAGCCAGATCGAGCAAGGCGGCACCCGGTTTGAGACCGGCGCGCCGGCAGCGCTCGACATCGACCTCGAAGGCCAGCCGGCTGCCCTCGGGAACGATGCGGATCGCGACGTCCTGCAGCGACGGCGCATCACTGACCGTCAGCACCGGCGCGTCGCCCAGCGCGTCGACGATGCGAGACAGGTTGGCCTGTTCGCCGGCGCCAACGAAGAGCACATCGCAATCGCGGATCGCCGACAGCGCCGCGAGCGGCACCGCCGACACCACGCGTCCATGCAGGACCTTGCCCTCGAGTCGCCGCATCGCAAGCGCAAGCTCATCGTCGCCAAGAACACAGAGATTGAAGCTTGTCCGCGCCGACGCGGGCCACTGCGTAAGCGCAGCAAAGTTGTAGGCGTAGGTCGCCTTGAGCTCATGCTCGGGAACGGCCTGGCCCCGCGCCCCCGACACGGCGGAGACGACCAGCAGCAGGCAGGCGAGCGCGCGCAACCTCATAGCGCGTAGCCGAGTTCCAGCCACAGGCTGCGGCCATCCATGCGCAGACTGTCCTGCGCCACGCCGCTGTCGGGCCGCCAGCCGAGGCCGGAAACCGTCTCATAGCGGCGGTCAAACAGGTTGCGTACGCTCAGGGACGCGAATACGCCATGCCAGGCCTGTTCGGTGGAAAGCGTCAGGTTCGCGAGCGTGACGCCACCGAGCATGCGCCGCTCGCGCGTCAGGCGTGGACCGAGATACTGCATCTCGAAACCGGTGCGCAGCGCTTCGTCCGGCAGCAGAAAGGTGAAATTGAGCTTGCCGAGCAGGTCGGGCGAATTGACCGCATCGCGCCCATCGACGTCGCGCACATGCTGTCGGGCAAGGCTGGCGCGCAGGCGGGCTCCTCGCGCCCACAGGTGCTCGATCTCGACTTCGGCGCCGCGCGCCCGGCTGCTGCCTTCAGCAACGTAGTCATCGACCGCTGCGCTATACACCGGCAGATCGCTCCGCCGATAGTGGTACAGGGAGCCGGTCACGCGGGTTTGCGGCGACAGCTGGTGCTGCAGCACCCACTCGGTGGCGGCGACGTACTCGGGCACGGCGGTGTCACCGGATGTCCAGCGATCGTTCGCATTGGGCATCTTGAAGGCCTCGCTGTAGGAAACCTTCACCGACGTGCGCGCGTCGGGGGACCAGATCAGCGCCACACGCGGACTGAGATTGCCGTCGAGATCGTCGGCGTCGTCATAGCGTGCGCCGATGTTCAAGGTCCAGTGCTCACTCCAGCGATAGTCGTCCGCGAAGTAGACACTCGCCGTCCGGCGCGACAGCGCGCCCTCGTTCTGGCTCAGCACCTCGCGGCTCGGTGACAGGTAGCGCACGCTGAAGGCCTGGCGGTGGTCCTTGCGCAGCTCCGCCCCGAAAACCAGGGTGTGCCCGGCGAACCAGCGCCCGACGAACTTCTGGTCGAAGCGCCACCAAGCGCCCTTGTAGTCGCGGACACCGAATTTCTCGCCGTCGAAGTAGCCATAGGGCACACCGGCAGCATCGTTCTCGCACGACACGATCCGCGGCTCGTCCTCTGCACACTCTTCCCTCGCATACTCGCGTTCGTTCCAGTACGCGTAGCGGCCCAGCATCAGACTGGACGACGAATGCAGCCGCAGGCCCAGATCGGTCTCGTGGCGCACGCCTATGAACGCGCTCTCGTCCCGGATCGGGAAGGGGGTGTTGAACGCGGTGTACTGCGAGGGGTTCGTCGGCACGCCCTTGCTGCGCTCGACCCATGCCCCGTGCACCGTCCACCCGGACCACGACAGCTTGCCGAACACCCTTTGGTTGCGCTCGCCGTCGCGGCCCTCGGCGACGCCGCGGTTGGTGGCGGGGGTGTCGTAGGCGGGGAAGTAGAGATTGCGGCCGTCGATGTCGAGCATCGACGCCGAGAGCAGGACCTCCGCACCGCTCTCGAGCCGCTTGCCCCAGGTGGCGCGCTGACCGCTGGCGCCCTGGCTGGAGAACTGGGCGGACACCCGCGCGCCGTCAAAGTCACGCCCCTTTCGCGTCACCACATTGATGATGCCAAGCAGTGCGTTGTTGCCGTAGGTGACCGATCCGGTCCCCGGCACATACTCCACGCGCTCGACCAGTTCGAGGTCGATCAGGCCTGACTCATCGATGAAGGCCTGGTCGAAGAGATTGTCCTGGACCGCATAGCCATCGACCAGCAGCATCACGCGCCCCGCGTAGTCCTCGGCATCGCCGAAGCCCCGGCCACCCATGTACTGATAGCGACGCTCATCGGTAACATAAAGGCCGCGCATGCTGGCAATGACCTCGGCCAGCGTACGATAGCCGTAGGCGCGGATGTCATCTGCGGTGACGATCGCCACCGCGGACGGCGCATCGCTCACCTGGCGTGCAAGCCGCGAGGCGGAGATGAAGTCGCGCTGCAACAGCGCCTCGAGCGGCAGCGCGGTCAGGTCTTGCGCTGCCGCAGCCCCCCCGGATGCCGCGAACAGGATGCCGAATCCGGCCAAACAGACCTTCAGACGGCGGAAGATCACGGTCGCAGCGGCTCCTCTCTTCGAATTTGCATAATGCACACCCTTTGAATCAGGTATTTTATCAGCCTCTGCAAGGGCCCAAGCTCGCTGACGATGAAGAAGCTCGAACAAATTCCGCTGGATGGTGATCTGCCCAGCCCGAAAGGCGTAGCGCTGGCCATTCTCGACCTGTGCCGCCGGGAAGACGCGACCTTCACCGACCTGGCGCAGCTTGCCCAGACCGACCCCGCGCTCGCAGGCAGGCTGCTGCGCCAGGCCAACTCCGCGGCAATGGGTGGCGGGCGCCCGGTGGCGTCGGTACTCGAGGCGATCCGCCGCCTCGGCCTGGGCACCGTGCGTAACCTGGCACTGGGCTTTTCACTCGTCGACCAGCATCAGAATGGCCCCTGCCAGGGTTTCGACTACCAGTCGTTCTGGTCACACTCCTTGTTGATGGCAATCGCCGTCCAGCAATTCGGAACGACGATGAACCTCGGGTCGGGCGAAGAACTGTTCGCCTGCGGGCTGCTTGCACAGGTCGGCCGCCTCGGGCTGGCCACGGTATACCCGGCCGCCTATGGTCGCCTGCTGCAGGATACCGACGCACACAGCCCGCTCGTCGAGCGTGAACGCGAGCACCTGCACACCGACCACAACGAACTGACCGCAGCCCTGCTGACCGCATGGGGCATCCCCGGCGCACTGGTGGAACCGATCTACCACCACGAAGCCCCCGAAGCCTCCGGTTTCCTGGCCGGCTCGAGACCGCAGCAACTGGCCAACGTCTTCCACTTCGCCCGCTGCATCGCCGACCTCGGCCTCGCACCGGAAAGCGAATACGGTAATCGCAGCGCCGCGCTGCTGCTGCTCGGCGGCAAGCTGGGCCTGGATGCCGATGCGCTGGACCACGCGATCAACGAGCTGATGCCGCGCTGGCGCGAGTGGGGCAACCTGCTCAAGGTCCCGGCGGCAGCGCTGCCCACCTTCGCCCAGATGTCCGCCGCAGACGCGCGCCGCCCCGAACTGTCCGGCACCCCCGCTGCCCTGCGCGTGCTGCTGGTGGATGACGATGCCACCTCGCGCTGCATCCTTGAGAGCGTGCTCCGCGACGTGCTGGGGCATACGGTCATCAGTGCCGAAACAGGTGCGGAGGCACTCGCAGTCGCGGTAGACGCGCAGCCCCACATCGTCATCACCGACTGGATGATGCCTGGCATGAGCGGCCTCGAACTCACGCGCGCGCTGCGCGCCACCGAGTGGGGGCAGACGATGTACCTCATCATGCTCACCGGACTGGACGCCGAAGACGAGATCGCCGAGGCCTTCGAAGCCGGCGTGGACGACTTCCTGACCAAGCCGGTCAATGTGCGCACCCTGCGCGCCCGGCTGCGGGCCGCGGGCCACTACGTGCAGCTGCTCGAGGCCTGGGAGCGCGACCGCGCACAGCTCAAGCAGTTTGCCGCCGAGCTCGCGATCAGCAATCGTCGTCTCGAGCACACGGCCATGACCGACCTGCTCACCGGCCTGCCCAACCGGCGTGCCGGCACGGACGCGCTCGCCAAGGCCTGGCCGGCGGCCAGCCGCTCCCAGCAGCCGCTCTCGGTGCTGGTGCTCGACATCGACTATTTCAAGCGCATCAACGACACCCACGGCCATGCAGTCGGCGACAAGGTTCTGGTCGCGGTCGCCCAGGAGCTCCAGCGCGCGGCACGCAAGAACGACGCCGTATGCCGCTGGGGCGGAGAGGAGTTCCTGATGATCTGCGAGAACACCGACCTCAAGGCCGCACTGCTCGCAGCGGACCGGCTGCGGCGCACGGTCGAGTCGATGAAGATCGACGCGGGAGGGAGCCCAATTCGCACCTCGATCAGCATCGGCGTGGCCAGCCGCGAAGCGTCGATGATCGATGCCGACAGCCTGGTCAACGCCGCCGATCGCGCGCTCTATCGCGCCAAGGAGTCGGGGCGAAACCGCTCGTGCATCATCGTGCAGGGGCAGTTGCGCTGCCTGCCGTGAGTTGTGCAGCCTCAGACGGCAGCGACACCGCCGACGGCAGCATGGCCGGCGCGAACAGCCAGCCCTGGAAGCGTTGGCACCCCATGCCAACGAGCAGTTCGAACTGATCCTCGGTTTCCACACCCTCGGCGACGACCTCCAGCCCAAGCGTGATCGCCAGGGCATGGATGGTCGCGCAGATCTCACGGTCTCCGGCGTCGGTCGCAATGTC
Source organism: Thauera sp. 27 (assembly GCF_000310125.2). Lineage (NCBI taxonomy): Bacteria > Pseudomonadati > Pseudomonadota > Betaproteobacteria > Rhodocyclales > Zoogloeaceae > Thauera > Thauera sp. 27. Next base: position 6,602 of record NZ_AMXB01000059.1, on the reverse strand, counting down.
CCTGACGAAGGCCTTGTCGATCTTCAGTTCCGTGATCGGCAACAACTTGAGCTTGACCAGGGATGACTGCCCCGTACCGAAATCGTCCATCGACAACTTGAAGCCGGCGCGGGACAAGGCCTCGACGGACGGCAGCATGCGATCTTCCAGGAGCTGGGTCTCGGTCACCTCGAGGACGAGATCCGCGGCAGCGACGCCGGCTGCATGCACAATCTGGACGTAACGCTGCGCAATCTCCGCTTCGATGAGCTGGCGTGCCGATACGTTCACCGATACCGGCGGTACCCAGCGCCCCTGCGCACGCCAGGCAAGGATCTGCCTGCAGGTCGTCTCCAGCACCCACTCCCCGATCGCGACGATCAGGCCACTTTCCTCGGCGATGGGAATGAACTCGTCCGGCGGCACCGGCGCTCCGTCCACCGTCCAGCGCAGCAGCGCCTCCAACCCAACCAGATTGCGCAAGGCGTCGTACTGCGGTTGATAGACAACATGAAACTCGAGGTCCGGTCGCGCAAGGCGCAGCCTGTTGCGCAGCTCGAGCTTGCGCCGGGTGACCTCGGTATAGGCCTCGATATAGAAGCGATAGGTGCCACGCCCGGCGGACTTGGCTTCGTTGAGTGCCGAGTCGGCGTTGCGGATGAGCTCGACCGCATTGGCGGCATCGTCGGGATACAGGCTGATGCCGATGCTCGCGCCGACGATCTGTTGCGCCATGGCTGCATCTGCCCACGGACAGTCGACCCTATCGAGCAAGGCTTGAGCAAGGGCCGCGACATCGGTGCGCGAGTGCATCCGCTCGACCATCACCATGAATTCGTCGCCGCCCATGCGCGCCAGCGTTGCATCGCTGCGCAGGCAGGACTGCAGGCGCATCGCGGTCTCACGCAGCAGGCGGTCGCCGAAACGATGGCCGAAGGTGTCGTTGACCTGCTTGAAGTGGTCGAGATCGATGAGCAGCACCGCCACCTGCCCCCCACTCAGCGCCGCCTCGCGCAGGCTGTGTTCGAGACGATCCTCGAACAGGCGGCGATTGGGCAGTTCGGTCAGAGTGTCGAAATTGGCGAGTCGGTACATCTGCGCCTCGTTGCGCAGGATGGCGTTCTCAGCATTGCGCAGGCGTTCGAGAACACCGACCACCAGGGTCTGGCGCACGGTCGTCAGCGTGAGCGCCAACAGACAGCAGGCAAAGATGACGCGCTGGGCCACGCCGGCATCGTCCCCGCTGCGCAGGAACAGCAGCACCAGGCTCAACAGCGCAAGTGCCATGGCCGCCAAGGGCAGGTAGGCCATCGTACGCTCGCGCCAGCATTCGTCGTCGCGTAAGTCGGCCTCGATCCGGAAGCGACAAGCACCCAAACCGAAAAGCACCGCGGACAGGGTGAATGCGGCATTGAAAAGGCTGCCAGGCACCAACGCGTCCTCCAGTGCCAGAAGGTTCCAGTGCATCCAGCTCAGACCGTAGGTTGTCGTTCCCACAAGCACGAGCAGATGGAAGCGATCAGGCCTCAACTGCAAGGCGGGCACCACCAGCACCGCGAGTCCTGCAGCCAGCAGGAACAGGACAGGATAGAGTGCCAGCACGATCAGGCTGCCGAAGGCCAGGTCGGCCCCGGAAGGGAAGTAAAGGGTGAGTACGGCCGCCATGAGGGCACTCATGGCCCCCCCGATGTCGAGCAGCGACGGCAACAAGCGCTCGCGTGGCAAGCCCCTGACGAGCGCGGCCAACCAGCCTGCCGCCCACGCCACCGGCGCAAGCAGAAACACTGCATCCGCCGGCGCCGGGAATGGATTCCACCCCGACGCCACCTGCACCATCCAGACCAACTGCCCCGCGAAGATCATCAAGGCACCGGCGAACAGACCTATCCGCAAGGGTCGGTCGATGACCCTTGCGCCCGCCAGCCCCCGCCAGGCGAGCCATGCAGATCCACCAAAGGCAAACGTCCACTGCAGGTTGTCGAAGATGCTCGCCCACATGGCCGACGGTGCCAGCCGTGCGGCAACGACGAGCGCAGCCATCACGGCGACCCATCCAACGAAGACGCTGCCTCCCCGAACCGTCATCGGCCCCTCCAGCCCCACAACCCGCGGCCGTCAGGCCTGTGCTGCAATCCTACTCCAAGTCCTGCCCATCGCTGCTGCTGCCGGATCCGCGCTGCGCGCCTATCGGCGGATCGGTTATGCTGCGCGGTCTCCACGAACATCGCATCGCGTCAACCTCAAGATGAGAAAGCTCGAGCGCATTCCGCTGAACGGCAAACTCCCCAGCCCGAAGGGCGTAGCGCTCGCAATTCTCGACCTGTGCCGCAGCAGTGATGCCGACTTCAAGGACATCGCCCGCGTCGCCCAGACCGACCCCGCCCTGAGCGGCCGTCTCCTGCGCCAGGCAAACTCGGCGGCCAGTGGCGGACGTTCCGTTGCTTCGGTCACCGATGCGATCGCCCGCCTGGGCCTGGGCACCGTGCGCAACCTTGCGCTGGGCTTCTCACTCGTCGATCAACATCAGGACGGCCCCTGCCCCGGATTCGACTACGCAGGCTTCTGGTCCCACTCCCTGCTGATGGGCGTTGCGATGCAGGCCTTCGCGAGCGTGTCCAGCGGCGGCGCCGCAGACGAACTGTTCGCCTGCGGCCTGCTGGCACAAATCGGCCGGCTCGCCCTGGCGACGGCCCACCCACAGGAATACGGTGCACTGCTTGCCCACCCGGACGCTGCAAGCCGGCTCGTGGAACTGGAGCGCGAGCACCTGCACACCGACCACACCGAGCTCTCCGCTGCAATGCTCGCCGACTGGGGCCTGCCGATGGCCCTGGTCGAGCCGATCTACTACCACGAATCACCCGACGACTCGGGCTTCGCCCCCGGCTCCAGGCCGCATCAACTGGTGCACCTGTTCCATCTCGCACGCTGTGTCGCCAACCTTGGAACCGCCTCGGAACACGAGCGGGGCGAGCAGATCCCCGGTTTGCTGCTGCTGGGCAGCAAGTTCGGCCTCGATGCCGACGAGATGGGGCGCACCATCGACAGCCTGATGCAACGCTGGCGCGAATGGGGCGAGCTGCTCAAGGTATCGACCGCTGCGCCGCCCGCCTTCGCGCTGATGACGGACGCCCAGGCAAAGCGCGGAACCAACGAATATGCAATGCGCGTGCTGCTGGTCGAGGATGACGCCACCACACGGACAGCCCTGCACGCAGCACTGGAGAAGAACCTGGGGCATCAGGTCACGTGCGCGTCGAATGGTCGCGAAGCGCTCGCGCTCGCACTCGAGACCATGCCTCAGGTTGTCCTGACCGACTGGCAGATGCCGGGGCTGAACGGGCTGGAGCTGTGCCGGGCACTTCGCGCATCGGAGTGGGGGCGGACGATGTACATCGTGATGCTCACGGCCAGCAGCAACGAGCAGGAGGTCATGGAGGCCTTCGAGGGTGGCGTCGACGACTTCCTCGCCAAGCCGGTAGACATGCTCATGCTGCGCGCGCGCCTGTTCGCCGCCCGCCACCACAACCAGCTACTGGAAGACTGGGACCGGGACCGCGCCAAGCTGAAGCAGTTCGCCGCCGAACTCGCGATCAGCAACCGCAGGCTCGCCCATGCGGCAATGACCGACCTGCTGACCGGCCTGCCGAACCGGCGCGCGGGCATGAACAGCCTGTCCAAGGCATGGGCGGCAACCGACCGCTCGGGTGAAGCACTGGCCGTGCTGGTGCTGGACATCGACCACTTCAAGACGATCAACGACACCTATGGCCACGCCATCGGTGACACGACCCTGCGTCAGGTAGCCCAGGCGATCGAGCGCTCGGCGCGCAAGAACGACAGCGTCTGCCGCATGGGCGGCGAAGAATTCCTGGTCATCTGCCCCAACACCGACATCAAGGCAGGCCTGCTCGCTGCCGAGCGCCTTCGCCGCGTGATCGAGAACCTGCGCATCGATACGGGAAAGAGCATGATCAGTGTCACCGTCAGCATCGGCGTGGCCGCGCGCGAGCCGAAGATGACCGACACCGACAGCCTGGTCAACGCAGCGGACCGCGCCCTCTACACGGCCAAGCACTCGGGGCGCAACCTGAGCTGCGTCTGGGTCAACGGCAAGCAGCGCTGCGGCCCCTGGTAGGACCCGGCCACTTGGGCCAGTTCAGCGCTTGCCGCCGCCCAGCAGCGAACCCAGCAGCCCGCGCACGATCTGGCGGCCAATCGAACTGCCGATGGTGCGGGTGACCGTCTTCGCGGCGATCTGCACCAGGCCGTCGCGCTGCCCACCGCGCGGTCCGGTAGAGCCGAACAGGATCTCATTCATGCCTCCCCCCGACCCGGACGCCGCCTGCTGGCGCGCTGCAGCCTGCTGCTCGGCCGCTGCTGCCGACGCCGCCGCCTGCGCGCGCAGCATCTCGTAGGCGGACTCGCGGTCCACCACCTGCTCGTAGTGGCCATGAACCACCGAGCCGGTGATCGCCGCGCGCCGCTCGGCCTCGGTCAGCGGCCCCAGGCGCGAGTCGGGCGCGATCACGAAGCAGCGCTCGGTGACCTCGGGGCGACCCTTGTCGTCGAGGAAAGACACCAGTGCCTCGCCCACGCCGAGCTCGGTGATCGCCTGCGCCGCGTTGAAGGCAGGGTTCGGCCGCATGGTGTCGGCAGCGGTCCTGACCGCCTTCTGGTCGCGCGGAGTGAACGCGCGCAGGGCGTGCTGCACGCGGTTGCCGAGCTGGCCGAGCACGGTCTCCGGCACGTCGAGCGGGTTCTGGGTGACGAAATACACGCCCACGCCCTTCGAGCGGATCAGGCGCACCACCTGCTCGATCTTCTCGACCAGCGCCTTGGGCGCATCGTTGAACAGCAGATGGGCCTCGTCGAAGAAAAACACCAGCTTGGGCTTGTCGGGGTCGCCGATCTCCGGCAACTGCTCGAAGAGCTCGGAGAGCATCCACAGCAGGAAGGTCGAGTAGAGCTTGGGCGAGTTGTAGAGCCGGTCGGCGGCCAGCACGTTGATCACGCCACGGCCCTCGGCATCTGTCTGCATCAGGTCGTGGATGTCGAGCATCGGCTCACCGAAGAATACGTCGCCGCCCTGCTGCTCGAGCGCGAGCAGATTGCGCTGGATGGCGCCGATCGAGGCCGGGGAGATGTTGCCGTATTCGGTGGTGAAGCTCTTCGCATTCTCGCCCACGAACTGCACCATCGCGCGCAGGTCCTTGAGGTCGAGCAGCAGCATGCCGTTGTCGTCGGCGATCTTGAACACCAGCGTCAGGACGCCGGTCTGGATGTCGTTGAGATTGAGCAGGCGGGCGATGAGCAGCGGGCCCATGTCGGAGATGGTGGCGCGCACCGGGTGGCCCTGCTCGCCGAACACGTCCCAGAACACCGCGGTGTTCGCACGTGGCGCATATTCGGTGATGCCGATCGCCTCCAGGCGCTGCAGCAGCTTGGGCGCCGCAGTGCCGGCCGCGCCGATACCCGAAAGGTCGCCCTTCACGTCGGCCATGAATACCGGCACGCCGATGCCGGCGAAGGCTTCGGCGAGCTTCTGCAGCGTCACTGTCTTGCCGGTGCCGGTGGCGCCGGTGATCAGGCCATGGCGGTTGGCCAGCCGCGGCAGCAGCAGGATGTCCTTGAATGCGGCGTCCTGGGGCGATCGGGCAATCAGCATCGGTTCGGCCATGGCATGCTCCTCGGGTCGGAATCGGTCGATCGCAAAAGTGTAGCAGCGCCAGCGTGGCCACGGCCCGCCCGCGTGGCCCGGCGGTATAATGCGCCCCTCTTCAATCGCAGATGCAGCACAGAGGTTTTCTATGGCGGGTCATTCCAAGTGGGCCAACATCCAGCACCGCAAGGGTCGTCAGGACGAGAAGCGCGGTGCGGCGTTCTCCAAGCTGGCCAAGGAGATCACCGTTGCCGCCAAGATGGGCGGGGGTGACCCAGGCTTCAACCCGCGCCTGCGCCTGGCGGTGGACAAGGCCAAGGGCGTGAACATGCCCAAGGACAAGATCGACAACGCGATCAAGAAGGGCACCGGCGAACTCGAGGGCGTGAGCTACGAGGAGATCCGCTACGAGGGCTACGGCATCGGCGGCTCGGCGGTGATGGTCGATTGCCTTACCGACAACAAGACCCGCACCGTCGCCGACGTGCGCCACGCCTTCTCCAAGTACGGTGGCAACATGGGTACCGACGGCTGCGTGGCCTTCCAGTTCAAGCATTGCGGCCAGCTGCTGTTCGCCCCCGGCACCAGCGAGGACGCGCTGATGGAAGCCGCGCTCGAGGCCGGTGCAGAGGACGTGCAGACCAACGACGACGGCTCGATCGAGGTGATCACCGGCCCCTGGGAGTTCACCAGCGTCAAGGAGGCGCTGGAGAAGGCCGGCTTTACCGCCGAGTTCGGCGAGGTGACGATGAAACCCGAAAACGTGATCGAACTCGCCGGCGACGAGGCTTCGCGCATGCAGAAGCTCCTCGACGCACTCGAAGGCCTGGACGACGTGCAGGAGGTGTATACCTCCGCCGAGTTCGCCGAGTAAGCGCGGGGGCTGCGCCCTGCCCTGAAGGCTCGCGGCTTGCGCCGCTCCCACGGAGTGACCGGCATCACAGTGGGAGCGGCGCAAGCC
>NZ_AMXB01000058.1:0-17129 GCF_000310125.2 Thauera sp. 27 | reverse complement strand
CGGCTGGCGCCGCTCCCACTGGGGGGGGAGAGCCGCGGCTGTGGGCTTTGCTGTGGGAGCGGCGCGAGCCGCGAGCTTCTATGCCTCTTGCAGCACCAGACCACACTGCAAGAGGACCGTCTCAACATAGCCCTCGAAGTAGCGTGACTGCGGGGCCGGATCGTTGAGCGACATTGCTGGCGTGCGGTCTGCAAGCTGCAGCAAGGTCGTTCCGGCGTCGGTGAAAACGTGTGCGCCGACGAGCAGGCCGGTCACCTCGCTTCGCCCATGCTCACCACGCTCGGCGTCCTCGGCCTCGATGCGGAACGTCCGTCCCTGATACCGGACGAGTTCACCGAAGCCCAACTCCACCGCGTGCACCGTGCTCACATTCAACAGGCCAAGGCTCTCCAGCAACACCAGGTCGCGCGTATTCAGGCCGTAGTCTTCCAGTCGGTTGACGAACACCCCCGTCTGGCGCACCGCGCTCAGGCTTACCGGAATGAAGAACACGCCTTCATGCGCCAGCGCCAGGTTGCAGGCGCGCTGGAACACGCCGGCATCGGACGGGCGCATCGTCTTCAACGCAGAAATCGCCGCCAGCGGCACCTGCCCCTCGACGGCCTCGCGGGCCAGCAGCTCGGCCCACAAGGCCTGCAGCGCGTCGCCCTCCTCCATCGAAGCGCCTTCCAGCCACAAGATGCCGAACTTGGTTGCGATGGCGTCGCGCTGTGCTGCACTGATCCCGCGCGCCTGGCAGAGCCGATCGAAACGCGCGGAGATCCGCGAAAGGTTATCCAGGCGCCACCTCAGCCCGAGCTCGGAATTCGACACCAGCGACGCACACCAGCGGCCGAGCGTCTGTGCGATGTTCTCGGACTGCTTCACCGCAGACTGCGTTGCCGCACTGGCGGCGGAATCAAGCAAATCGGATTTATCCATTCGCGTTCATTACCTTGCAGGGGTGTCCAGCCGGGCGCGCGAGCTTGGGAACAGCCTATCTCGCCACGCCCTCAGCCGGGTCTAGCGCGCCGTCCAAATGGTCCACTGCCGCAACGCGGCGACGTCGGTACGGAAATCGAGCTCGGTGAGCAACAGATGTGTCATCGCCCGCCCGAAATGGAAGGCCCAAACATGACGCCGGACCAGCCGACGCCAGAGGTTTGGGCGCTGTTGCCGCACATTCTAGATTCATGCCCGCTCGAGGCCAACCCAGCTATCGAGCAACATCGTATGCGCCTTGCACGCACCACACATCAAGCGAGCGGTGAGGCGCACGGCGCCGGGCTCTGCTGTAGGAGCGGCGCGAGCCGCGAGCTTTTCATCGGGCCCACCCAGGCGGTGTCGCCTTCAACCCCTCGCGGCTGGCGCCGCTCCCACTGGGGCGGGGGAGACCCGCGGCGGTGGGCCTTGCTGTAGGAGCGGCGCCAGCCGCGAGCTTTTCCGATCACGCACCGGGCCGTGTCGCCTTCAACACCTCGCGGCTGGCGCCGCTCCCACAAGAGACCCGCGGCGGCTGGGTTTGCTGTAGGAGCGGCGCAAGCCGCGAGCTTTTTGCCGGCGCTTAGCTGCGGCCGACGCTGTAATACGCCCAGCCGTCGGCCTTGAGGCGGTCGGGGTGGTAGAGGTTGCGGCCGTCGACGATCACGCGGGCGGAGAGGCGGCCTTGCATCTCGTCGAAGTCGGGCGCGCGGAACTGCTGCCATTCGGTGCAGATCGCCAGTGCGTCGGCGCCTTCCAGCGCCGCGTACTTGTTGGCCGCCAGGGTGAAGTCGTCGCGCTCGCCGTAGATGCGGCGGGTCTCTTCCATCGCCACCGGGTCAAACGCCTGCACGCGCGCACCCGCGGCCCACAGCGCCTCGATCAGCGTGCGGCTGGGGGCCTCGCGCATGTCGTCGGTGTTGGGCTTGAAGGCCAGGCCCCACACCGCCACCGTCTTGCCGGCCAGCTTGTCCGCACCACCAAAGTGGCGCGCCAGCTTGGCAAACAGCACCCCCTTCTGGCGGTTGTTCACCGCCTCCACCGCCTTGAGCAGCGGCGCTTCGTAGCCGATCTGGTCGGCCGTGCGCCCCAGCGCCTGCACATCCTTCGGGAAGCAGCTGCCACCGTAGCCGCAACCCGGGTAGATGAAGTGGTAGCCGATGCGCGGATCCGCGCCGATGCCCTTGCGCACCTCCTCGATGTCCGCACCCAGGATCTCGGCCATGTTCGCCAGCTCGTTCATGAAGCTGATCTTGGTCGCCAGCATCGCGTTGGCCGCGTACTTGGTCAGCTCGGCGCTGCGCACGTCCATGAACATGGTGCGCTCATGGTTGCGGTTGAAGGGCTCGTACAGCTCGCGCATCAGCGCGCGCGCCTTGTCCGAATCGGTGCCGATGATGATGCGGTCGGGCTTGAGGAAGTCGCCCACCGCCGCCCCTTCCTTGAGGAATTCCGGGTTCGACACCACGTCGTAGGGCTGCGCCACCCCGCGCTCGGCCAGCACCGCCGCCACGCGCTCGCGCACCTTGTCGGCCGTGCCCACCGGCACCGTCGACTTGTTGATCAGCACCTTGTAGCCCGCCATGTTGCGCGCCACGCTCTCGGCCACCGCCAGCACGTACTGCAGATCGGCCGAACCGTCCTCGTCCGGCGGCGTGCCCACGGCAATGAACTGCACCTGCGCATGCGCCACCCCGCGCGCCACGTCGGTGGTAAAGGCCAGGCGCCCCTCACCCACGTTGCGCGCCACGATCGCATCCAGCCCCGGCTCCCAGATCGGCAGCTCGCCCTGGTTGAGGCGGTCGATCTTGCGCTGATCGATATCCACGCACACCACGTTATGGCCCACCTCAGCCAGGCAGGCCCCCGTTACCAGGCCAACGTAGCCCGTACCAAAAATCGTCAGCTTCATACAACCTCCAATGACATCAAACCCATCACGCGCACGCCCATGCACGCGCGCCAAAATTCAATACGCCCCACCGCCACCGGAGCGGCCACCGCGGCCGGGTACTGTAGGAGCGGCGCAAGCCGCGAGCCTTTCATCAGCCCAACCCGGGCCGCATCGCCTTCAACCCCTCGCGGCTTGCGCCGCTCCCACAAGGGGCGGACACCGTAACGGGCGTACGGGCATTTTCCGTTCGCCCGAAAAATATCCACCTCCACTCCAGCGCCCCAACATGAAGATCAAGACCTACACCGGCGAAGAAATCCGCATCCTCCGCAACAAGCTCGCCCTGAACCAATCCGAGTTCTGGAAGTTCTTCATGACCACACAAAGCGGCGGTAGCCGCTACGAGTCCGGCCGAGACATACCAAGCCCTGTTCAGTTCCTGCTCAACATCGCGTTTGGCACAGACAAGAAGCGCGAGGAGATCATCACTGCGCTACGTGCGCTGGGCAGATTACCAAAGACAAACCGGCGCTCATGAACGTTAGCGCGAATAGACTACGGACTAGTTACCGAGGGCGTACTACCGTCTGAAGACTGCACGCCAGGCATAAAAGGCGAAGCAATACGCAGCCTTGGGTAAGGCCAGGCCTTCGATCTCACGATAGATCTGCCACTGGCGCTTAGCTTTCTTGACCTTGTTCCGCGAAATCGAATTGGGCGTAATCCGGTAACGCGTCAGTGGCTCACCGATCAGATGCGCGCGCTTACCGGTCTTAAGCAACTTCAGCCAAAGTGCGTAGTCCTGCCCCGTCCGAATCAGAGGCATAGAGAGATCGGCAAAGGCGCTTCTACGGAGCATCACGGTCGAGCACCCCAAGGTAGCAGCCTTGCAGAGCATGTCGTCGTAGCCGAAAGAGCCTGAACGGTTGGCATCAACCAGTTTGCCCGTCAAGTTACCCCGTTCGTCCATAATCGCGTATGCAGTGAACGAGAAGTCTATCTTCTCACCCATGAACTGAAGCTGCCGCTCTAGCTTCTCTGGCTCCCAATAGTCGTCGCTGTCGATAAACGCGATGAAATCACCAGCCGCGTGCAAAATAGAATTATTCCTTGTAATTGCAGCGCCAGAATTCTCGATGTTTCTGAACGATTTTACACGTGAGTCCTTTGCAGCGAGCTCGGCAACGAACGCAGCACTACCATCTGTCGAGCAGTCGTCAGTAACGAGCCACTCCCAATTCTGATGACTCTGCCCCCGTATAGATAAATATGTCTCTCCAATATAACTCCGCGAATTAAAGGTCGGAGTAATTATGGACACCATAGAATCAATACTCATACGCTCCCCAAAAAGAACAAAAACTTAATGAGCATCAGCAGAGCAGAGCGCCACCCATCGATCCAAGTAACACGTCATTGACACCTTTAAATCAAAGTTATCTTTAATAGCGAGGCTAGCCCGCTCTCGAATCAAACCAATATCCTGATGCCCCAAATTACGGATTATTTCGGAAGCCATATTTGAATTAGCATTTCCAACCACAAAACCTGTGACGCCATGAGCAACCAGCTCCTCGATGCCAGGTGTATCAGCAACAACACACACGCAACCGGCAAACATAGCTTCCTTTACAACATTCGGAAGCCTCTCACCAGCCTTATCCGAAAGAAGTACAAAAAAACCAGCCGAGGCCATACGCTTTAGTAGTCTCTCCTGAGAAAGAAACCCACAAAACTCAACCCTGTCAGCAACGCCCAAGCTAACAGCGAGGTCCTTCAGTCGCTTCTCATCGGGCCCTTCCCCAGCAATCACAAGCCTGAAACCGGGCAACTCAGGAAGCAAAGAGATTGCAGCATCAAAGCGCTTGGACTCTATTAACCGACCAGCACTCAGTATCTCAAATAGATCCTTTGAAACAGAGTCGCAAACATACTTCCCAAGAGAAGATTGATCAACTCCCCTATGGACCACTGAGACACTTGACGCCGCAACCCCGACCTCTGCCAACTCATGCAGATTAGCCCTTGCGTGCGTAAATACCCCACTTACCCTCCTCGCAAGATCGCCACTAATCGCAAGCCTCATCGCCAAGTCGTAGGCCCCCAGAAACATCGTTACTTTTACCGACCTAAGATCGCTCAATACTAACTGACCAACAAGGGAAGGATAGTGCCCCCAAAAAAGATGAACAACATCGGGACGCTCTCGTCGCAACTCCTTCAACACAAAGAAGCTTGCTGGAACAAACGCCAAGCATCTAATTAAATTACCGATCCGCCGCCACTCCAAAGCCACGACCCACAGCACAAGCTTAAGAAGGAGATCAATTCTATAAAATGCGTACAATAAACCCCCAACAACCTCTCTTGGCCCGCAAGCGCTTATCGTGACATTACTAACCCCTCGCTCCCTAGCCATTTCCTGAGCACGAGAATGTGGCGACCTCATTCCATAGACCCGAACGTCTGCACCCAACTCGACAAGCATTCGCACGTCGTTACACGCAAAAGTCTCTGACGGCGCAGGAAACTGGGTCGTTATGTACGCGATACGCAAACTCATTCTTTAGACCCCTCTGAGACCGTAAACAACAAAGAGAAGATAAAGATAAAAAGCACAGGAAGATAGTGAAATGGACTTAAAGTAATCTGCCCAACAGCCAATGCAATGGCAAGACAACTCAAAGAAAGTCCAATGTAACTACCCTCAACATAAAACTTTCTGAACCCATAAAAAGTCACGAAAATCAAAACTAATGAAAATGAAGCAACGAGAATTGGCCCACCTTGGATAAAATAACTAAGCCATCCAGAATCGATCACACCGACAAAATGAGTAGGCGCTGCCATCGTACCTAAGGGCGAAAAGTCACTATAAAAAACATCAAGAGCCTCTCTCCAGTAGTACAACCGATCCTGAAAAGAACCATCACCACCTAGATCACCAGACAGCACGGCAAACGCCCTAGCCAGACCATCAAGTCGAAAAACCTCAAACTGATTACCAACCGCAAATATAGAAGTCAAGAAAAAACACAACGAAAATACAGTAATAATGAGCCGGCGACTCACTCTCTCGAACTGAATATCACGTAGAAAAATAGAAAAAAACAAGAAACCTACTACAAAAAGGGCGATAACCGCCGTTCTGGAGGTAGAAAGAAACAGAAGATACAAGTGCAGGCCAGCCACCCAGTACCAAATCAACCGTGACCCGCTGCGCTGATAAATAAACCCAATTGCCAAAATAAACACAGAAAGCGCATACCAGCCCAACTGATTTGGTCCGCTAAACAGCGCTGGAACTCGCATAAAGTGGTCAACTTTCCAATTAAGCAGTTCGACAATCGTCGGATTATTGTGCGGGAAGACCGCCGATGGGAGCAGCCCCAGCATTTCCAATAACATAGCTGTTCCATAAATCACATTCAAACAGCCTGCCAGCAACAGCGATCGAGCAAATGCGACCTCCGCCCTAGAAAAGAAATCTGCCCATCCGAGAAGCAAAGCAGCCACCCCCAAAACGAGAGCCCATCTAAGCGAAGCAGAGTAATCAACAATCGAAACAATCCCAAATAAATACCCTAAGATTGGAAACAACGAAAGCAACGCTAAATGAAAAAAAATCGGAAGATCTACCGGTCTAAACCTGAGCTTTGGAACAGCATAGCCTGCCCTTGACGCAAGAGACACAACCCCAGCAAGCGCAAAAACAAAGCTTATATCAACGACCTGAACCGAAAGCCCATATAAGTCAAAACTAATAAAGCTAAACAGAGCTAAGGAGAGTGTAAAAAAAACAATAATCCAATTAAATAGCCTAGTCTCTAGATAAACGGGAAGCGCATTCATCGCCTTACTCACGACTAAAGCAACTCTCTTTCATAGCACTTTGAAATCGCCGACACTCCATACTCCATAGCTCGCTCTTTTGCGCTTTTCAGATCCACCTTCGTTTCTTTCGTTAAGATCTTGGCTAATTCGACGCTCAATGCACTCACATCACCTACAGGAACAAGTACGCCAAACCTCCCACCTCGAAGAATCTCGCGCGGCCCACCAGGGCAATCCGTGCAGATAACGGGAAGCTCACACGCCATAGCTTCTACTAGAACATTACCAAATCCCTCCCACTCCGACGCCAACACAAAGACCGCCGCGTTTTTATAATATGGATAGGGATTCTGAGAAAAAGGAACGATATCAACAACTTCAGAAACATTAAGCTCTTCAACCAAGGAGAGCAGCCTTTCCCGCTCGCTCCCCTCTCCCAATATCAAGAGCCTTATATCCGTCAAGCCCCGAGAAACAATAGCGAAGGCTCGAATAAGAACGTCCTGCCTTTTTAGTGGGTGGAGGCGCCCAACACTGAGAACTACTTTAACGCTTTTGTCCTCAAGCCAACGGTGTGATGCTACTGCACTCGAAAGCTGCTCTAAGTTCGCCGGCAATACTGGATTGCCGATAACTACTACCTTATCCTGACGAGCGACACCGCATGTGAGAAGACTGCGACGCGTCCCCTCTGAGTTTGCAACAATTTTATCCGCACGTCGATACGCTATTTGCATTATTCTCAACATTAGCCACTTTTTCAGCGGGGGCAGTTTTAAGACCCCATCCATCGTGCTTGCCTCTCTGAAAACCATTCTTGCCGCAGGATAAAAATACCCAGCGATTCCCGTCATCACATTTGACAGTCGAACGACAGAAAGAACCGTAGTTGGCGCTATTTCACGAAAGGCTTTTAATAATCTCGGAAGTACGTAGCGAACGCGCGAACTCTTCAGATCAAGGATCTTGACGGAATCACTGACTTGCTCTCGATAAGGCCCAAAACCGTTAAAAACGACAACCACAACACTGTGCCCGCTCAAAGCATATTGATTAGCCAAATTAACGGCAATACGCTCAGCCCCTCCTCCTGTGAAAGAGGGGACTACTACACACAGGTTCATCATGGCAACTCCACAGCAAAAATTCAACTAATCTAGGCTGTATATTTTACACCCATCAAAGCCAGCTTAATTTATTAATATAAACACACCCAGCCAATGGTTGAATAAGAACTTAAAAACAAAACCTAATTCTGACAAACCTAAAGAACGACTACAAGTTAATAGCAAGCCCGATTAAAAAACAAACCAAAATATTAGAAATTACTTTAACACCTTAAAGCAAATCACTCAAATACCCCCACTTCACTTAACCTTAGATCGAAAAGCAACCCAGAAAATCATAAAGACATATGACGCCGCACCAAACATGGAGAATAATGCCACTGCCCACAAATCACTCTCAAAAACGAAGAAACCAGCGAACAAGCCTAACGCCTTGAGGGCAATGCTTCCTATCTCATATAGCAGCAATTCTTTTTGCAACCCGAGGACCGGTACAGCCGCGAAGCTCGGCTTATTTATTAAATTGAAATAGAAAAATATTGCAAGCCAGCGAGCATATTCGCCGGCTGCAACCCACTCTGAGCCAAAAATCCAGCTAAATAATAACGGACCATAGAACACCACCACTCCAAACGGCAGCGCCCCAATGAAGGCAAGAAGGGTAGTACTACGCACAAGAGGCCGATACAGGCACTCTCCATTCCTGAACGCCTCAGCCAAGTGAGGATACAAAACATCCCGAAGAGCCTTCCCCACCAATACGCTTGGAACACCCATAGACATTTTACTAATAGCATAATAGCCAGCTGCAACAGGACCAAAAAGACCGCTTAACAGTAAAATTGGAAGCCCTTGCGACAGATCACTTATAAAGCTCTGGGGCGCCCTGTATAACGGGAAATCTATATATTTCCTAGCCGCACGAAAAGGCGATAAAGGACTGCTCGCACTTTCATCCCTGTGACTTCGCGCAAAAGCAAAAATAGCGCTGCCAGCAAGCAATGCGGCATGCAGTGCATAGCCCATCGTCGCGACTGCAATTAACGCGACCCCGAAAGGGTACAAAAGACCCACGCCGACCTTGGCGACATTCAGTATTAGAGAGTGAATCACCGCTGATCGAGCGATTAATCTAAACTCCTTCATTCGTATAAGCCACTGCATTGCCAACTGCAGAAGAACTGCAAACAACATTGCAAAAGGTATAAATAGAATAAAGTCTTTTAAAGGCTCAATATCGAAGAGCTCCACTAACAGATCCTTGGCCATCCAAAAGAAAGTACCAAACAGCAAGGAAATAATAATGGATAAGAGCACCGAGAGCCGCACAAGCGCAATCGCCTCTCGATTGTGTGCTGGCAGCACGACGGCAAGAGGATAAGCAAGTGCAGCAAGGGGTATTGTTAAATTTATAACCGCAACGAAGACCCCAAACAAGCCAAATATTTCAGGTCCGTAGATCCGCGTGACTAAGGGAGTAAAAAGCAAAGTAATAATCTGCGCCGCTGCTGTTCCAGACACAACAACGCCCACGCTACGAAGAATCTTACTAGCCCAAGCTTGTTTGAATAACTTTGCGACAACTGCTCGAGTTCCTCGTAGCATTTTCTAATCACTAGATTTTGTTATGAATAACACAGAAGGCAGCAGCGCCATAATCAGGCCTTACATTTTTGAAAGCCATCTAAGATCAATCACTGGTGCATATTATGAGTACTGTATATCAAGCACTTTCAGTCTCTCATAGGCTCAAAGCATGCCACTGCATGCTTTGACCATTCGGAATGCTTGCATCGTCGTGCAGGACTAATTACCGAAGACAGTACTGAAACCCTGACAACCAGCGCTTTTTGGGGGCAGCAGAGAAGCCGGTAGCCGCGGCTCCTCTGCTTTTGAATGGCTTTTCGTTCTTACCTAGCTCATCATCGCTAAACGAGCTGACAGCGATGGTCGGAGTCACAACCTGAGGTCGGCTTGGGATCGCGGCAGCACGTACTTCAAGTCATACACGACATGGTCTTTCTTACCGAGCGCGCGGATCGCAGCTGGGCCCATGGCCTTGAACTGATCATGCGCCACACCAACGATGATGGCGTCGTAGGCGCCCTGCTTGGGCGCATCGATGGGGGTAAGGGCGTATTCGTGCTGGGCTTCGGCTACGTCCACCCAGGGGTCGTACACGTCGGCCTGGATGTTGTACTCGCCCAGCTCCTTGACGATGTCGACGATGCGGGTGTTGCGCAGATCCGGGCAGTTTTCCTTGAAGGTGAGGCCCATGACCAGCACGCGCGCGCCTTCGACGGTGATGCGGCGCTTGAGCATGGCCTTGACCAGCTGCGACACCACGTAGGCGCCCATGCCGTCGTTGAGGCGGCGGCCGGCGAGGATGATCTCGGGGTGGTAGCCGATGGATTGCGCCTTGTGGGTAAGGTAGTACGGATCCACGCCGATGCAGTGGCCGCCGACCAGGCCGGGACGGAAGGGCAGGAAGTTCCACTTGCTGCCGGCGGCCTGCAGCACGGCCTCGGTGTCGATGCCCATCTTGTTGAAGATGATGGCCAGCTCGTTGATGAGGGCGATGTTGACGTCGCGCTGGGTGTTCTCGATGACCTTGGCGGCCTCGGCCACCTTGATGCTTTCGGCCTTGTGGGTGCCGACGACGATGATCTGGCGGTAGAGCTGGTCGACCAGCTCGGCCACTTCGGGCGTGGAGCCGGCGGTGACCTTCTTGATGGTGGAGACGCGGTGTTCCTTGTCGCCCGGGTTGATGCGCTCGGGGCTGTAGCCGGCGTAGAAGTCGACGTTGAACTTGAGGCCGGACACCTTCTCCAGCACCGGCACGCAGTCTTCTTCGGTGGCACCGGGGTAGACGGTGGATTCGTAGATGACGATGTCGCCCTTCTTGAGCACCTTGCCGATGGTCTCGCTGGCCTTGACCAGGGGGGTGAGGTCGGGCTGCTTGTGCTCGTCGATGGGGGTGGGGACGGTGACGATGAAGGTGTTGCAGGCGGCCAGCTCCTGCAGGCTGGCGGTGTAGCTGAGGCCGGTGGCTTCGGCGAGCTCTTCGTCCGAGACTTCGAGCGTGGCGTCGTGGCCGCTGCGCAGGGCGTCGATGCGAGCCTGGTTGATGTCGAAGCCGACAACGCTGCGCTGCTTGGCGAATTCCACGGCGAGCGGCAGGCCGACGTAGCCCAGGCCGATGATGGCGAGCTTGATGGAGTCCAGAGTGTGGGTGGTCATGATGGTAGGCGTGTTACGGATAGAAGGAGTTTGAATGCGGTGTGTTTCGAGACGATGGTAAGCAGGCTGCAGAGCGGCAACGGGGGCCGTCAATGCAGCTCGCGGGCCAGGTCGGCTCTTGGGGCTGCAACGTCATTGTGCCCTTGGTGATGGGCGCGCTGGTTGACCTGCTCGTCGACGATGCGGCCGTTTTGCACATAGGTGAATGACTCCTCAAGCAGTTCGCACCGGCCCACGCGGCGTTCGCCGCGGCGCTCGTCTGCGTGCGGGGTGCGGTGCTCTGCGCGGCGCTCGTTGGCGGGGTCGCGGGTGACATAGCCGCGCACGAAGGCGTTGCGGTCGGGGCGCATGACGCGCTGCAGCAGGCGCATGTAGAGACTCTGGTAGGCGAGCGGGGCGATGTCTTCGTCCACCACGATCTGCACCACGGCGTAGCGGCGGCCGGCATGCTCGGGGTCGCCACGGTATTCGTACAGGCGGGTGCGGAAGACGGTGTTGTCCTTGAGTTCGGGGGCGACCAGGGCGTTGATCTGCTCCACATGCTCGAGGCTGGAATTGCCGAAGAACACGCCGCAGTTGAGCGCCGGGGTGAGATGCAGGCTGCGGTGCAGGCGGCGCAGCATGGGCACGAAGCGCCACGGCCGGGCGGTAAAGCGCAGATACACCGCAAACACGCCGACAAAGCCGGCAAACATGAGCGCGTCGGGCACGCCCAGCCAGGCGCCGAGCAGGCCGAACAGGCCCAGGCCCAGGTGCAGGCTACCGATGATGGTGACGGTGTGCTCGACCCGGAAGCCGGCGCGCTGCAGCAGGTGGTGCAGGTGGTGGCGGTCGGGGCTGAAGGGCGACTTGCCCAGCCAGACGCGGCGGGCCATGACGGCCAGGGTGTCGATGAGCGGCACGGCAAACATCCACAGCGCCACCACCGGGGGCACCAGGGGCTGCTCGCCCTGGGTGATGTCGATGAGCTGCCAGGCGATGAGCAGGCCGAGCATCATGCTGCCGTTGTCGCCCATGAAGACGCGGGCGCGGTGCTGGCTGCCGAAGCGCAGGTTGAACCACAGGAAGCCGGCCACGCCGCCGAGCAAGGCCATGGCCAGCAGGTGGCCGCTGCCGTCGCCCGCACCCAGGGTGACGAGCGCAACCAGAGCAAGCGTGCCGGCCGCCACGGTGCCGGACAGGCCGTCGATGCCGTCGACCATGTTAAGGGCGTTGATGCAGCCGACCACGCCGAACACGGTGAAGGGCACGGCGATGATGCCGAGCGACAGCGCGCCGATGAGCAAGGGGTCGCCGAGGCCGACCAGCACGATGCCGCCGCCATAGACCATGAGCAAAGCCAGCCCGGCCTGGATGACGAGGCGGATGCGGGCGCTGAGCTTCCAGCGGTCGTCAGCGAGGCCCACGCCCCACATGACCAGCGCGCACACTGCGAGCGAGGCCCAGGCCAGGGACTGCGCGGGCAGCAGCCACAGCAGCATGCCCACGGCCAGCAGCAGCGCAGCGAGCACACCAAAGCCACCCACGAAGGGGGTGCTGTGCACATGCTGCTTGTGTTCGCCCGGGTGGTCGATGAGACCGACATGGGGAGCGAGGCGCAGCATGCCGCGGATGACGGCGGCAGACAGCGCCGTGGCCAGGATGAGTGTTAACAGGCCCCACATGGTGATACCTCGCTCAAAAAACGTTGTGCCTTGGTGGCACGGCGGGCAGCGGCTGGTAAGGCGGCTACCGCGTTGCAGCAATTCATTGGGCATGTGCCCGGGGCGCAGCTTGCCGCGCCGGCTAGCGCGCCCCTGTCTCGTGCGCCCTGTCGCGCGCCTGTAGGAGCGGCGCAAGCCGCGAGTTTTTTGGGCCCTGGACGAGGGCCCACGGTTTCAAAAGCTCGCGGCTGGCGCCGCTCCTACAGCGAACCCCAACGACGCGGTTGGTCGCGTTGCAGGCGCGGCTCAAGCCGCGTGATCTTGTTCAACAAATCCGGCGGCAGTCAGGACTTGTACTTGTATTGATAGTGGTAGCCCTCGTAACCGAAGCGGTGACGTTGGCGGCGGGTGTCGAAGCCATTGAAGACGAAGCCCTTGACCGCGGCGCCGCCGTGTTCGAAGCGCTTGACGGCCTGTTCCAGCTCGCGGATGGGGTGGCGGCCGGCGCGGGCGACGAGCAGCGTGGCGCCGACCATGCGGCCGATGATGGCGGCGTCGGACACGGCCAGGATGGGGGGCGCGTCGACCAGCAGCACGTCGCAACGGTCTTCGAGCGCTGCGAGCATGTTGGCAAACTGCGGGTGCATGAGCAGTTCGGACGGGTTGGGCGGGATGAGGCCGGTGGTGACCATGTGCAGGTTCTCTACCGCCGTGGGCTTGACGATGACCTCGAGCGTGGCCTTGCCCATGATGTAGTCCGACACGCCGAGGCCGCGCGGCACGCCGAAGGCCTTGTTGATGTGGCCCTTGCGCAAGTCGGCATCGACGATTATGACGCGCTTGCCGGCCTGGGCGAGCACGGCACCGAGGTTCTTGGTGACGAAGCTCTTGCCGACGCCGGGGGCGGGGCCGGTGATGAGGACGGAGCCGCTCTCGGCGCCGAGCAGGGCAAAGTGGAGCGTGGTGCGCAGGCTGCGCAGGCTTTCCATGGCGTCGTCGTCGGGGTTGACGATGGCGAGCAGTTCGCCCTTGCCGCCCCTGCCGCGCAGGATGCGGCGTTCGATGCCCTCCTCGGCCTTGCTGGCCGGCACGGTGGCGTACACCGGCAGGGCGAGCTCGCGTTCGATGGTCTGCGGGTCTTCCACCACCACGCGCAGGGCGCGGATGCCCCACACGGTGCCGAGCGCGCCGAGCAGGCCGAGCACGCCCGACAGCAGCAGGATGAGGGCCTTGCGCGGGGCAACGGGGAATTGGGCGGTGACGGCCGAGTCGATGACGCGGACGTCGCCCACGGTGCCGGCACGGGCCACGCGCAGCTGCTGGGCGCTGTTGAGCAGGTTGGTGTAGAGGGCGGTGGCGACTTCGACGTCGCGGCGCAGCTGCAGGGCGACCTGCTGGGTTTCGGGCAGGCGCGAGACGTTGCCTTCGAAGCTGGCGCGGCGGTTGCGCAGGCGGCTGATCTGGGCGTCGAGGGCGATGACCTGGGGGTGCTCGGAGGTGAAGCGCTGGCGCAGTTCTTCGCGCTTTTGCTGGAGGGCAACGATTTCGTTGTCGGCTTCGACCACCGAGCGCAGCACGGACTGCGTCTCGAGGGTGAGGTCGACCGAGCCACGCGACTGGCGGTATTCGTTGTAGGCGGCCTCGGCGGTGTCGAGCTGGCCCTTGAGCTCGGGGAGCTGGGCTTCGAGGAAGGCGAGCGTGGACTCGGCTTCGGCCGAGCGGTATTCCACGTTCTGACGCACGTAGGCGTTGAGGATCTCGTTGAGTTCGGTGACTAGTGCAGCCCTGTCATCACCATGCAAAGCCAGCTCGATCACGCCCGAACCACGTACTCTTGAGCTACCGCGCTCGCGCGCTTCGAACCGTTCGCGCAGTTGGGAGATGGCTTGCTGCTGGCTCTGCCGAGTCAGCATGAACTTTGTGCCTGGGCGTGCGACGAGTTCCGACAGGAAAAGCGATACACCGTTAGCGCTGACCGACTCGCCGACTCGCGCATCGAGCACGAAGCCGCCCTCCTCGTCATGCAGCGCCAGGCCTCCGTCCTGACCAACCTGAAGAAGGAAGGGCATGCCCAGCATACCTTCCGGCACCTCGAAGCGCTCTACCCGGATACGCTCACCCCCCCATGCGTAGCTGGACAGTCCAAACATGGGCGGCGCCGGTTCCAGCCCAGCGTAGCGTCGCGCAAACGCTGCACCGAAGATTGGCGCACGTACCGGCTGGGCCTGCACGGTGAGGTTGAGGCGGTCGACGACGCGGCCGAGGATCATGCGCGAACGCAGGATCTCGAGTTCGGCGGCGACGGAGGTGGTGTCGCCGAGCACGGCTTCGACGTCGCGCAGTGCGGCGAGGCCGCCCTTGGCGCTCTTCTTGTCTTCGACCTGGACGAGGGCGTCGGCGCGGTAGATGGGGGTGGAGACGAAGGCGACGACCCCGCCCACCAGCACGGCAAAGGTGCCGATGGCGAGGATGAGCCACTTGTATTCGAGCAGCACGGCGATGATTTCGCCGAGGTTGATGAAGTCGTCGTTACCGCGCGCGGCTGCGCTGCGGGTGTTGGGGCCGGCTTCGGGCTGGGCGGTGGTGGCGGGATCGCGGCGCAACGGGGTCTTCCTGTCGTATTTGGGTTGATGCGGTGGTCACGGTGACGGCACCGTGCGCGCGGCACGGCGGCGGCCCGCACGCGGCGGGCCGGCCCAGGCCTTACTGGCGGCCGCCGAACAGCGGGTAGCGCACGTCGCTGGTGAAGTTGAGCATCTGCGAGGTGGGCAGGATGTTGCTGACGACACGGTTCCAGCGTGCCACCGGGGCGACGTCGACATAGACCACGTCGCGCGGCAGCAGCGGGAAGCTCTCGGCCAGCAACAGGGCGTCGGGGGTGCGGGCGTTGAGGTGGAAGAGCTCGGAAGTGCCGTTGTCGCTGCGCATCACGTAGACCCAGGCGGGGTCGGAGGTGACCTGGTTGACGAAGCCGGCGTCGGCCAGGGCTTCGGCCAGGGTGGTGCGGCGCTTGTTCATGACCATGGAGCCGGGACGCTGCACTTCGCCGAGCACGAACACCTTGTTGCGGCTGCGGTCGAGCACGTTGACGATGTCGCCGGGCTGCAGCAGCACGTTCTGGCTGGTGTCGCCTTCTTCGTACAGGGCCTGGAGGTCGACGCGGTAGGTTTCGCCGTTGCGGGTGAGCAGCACGTTGCCGTGGTCGGCGTGTTCAGTGATGCCACCGGCACGGTTGACGGCTTCGACCAGCGTCATGCGGATGTCGTCGATGGCGAGCAGGCCAGGCTTGGCGACTTCGCCGACGAGGTACACGCGCTTGCTGCGGAAAGAGACGATGCGGACGTCGAGCTGGACGTTTTCGATGACCTTGGCGAGGCGCTTGGCGAGCAGTTCGCGCACTTCGCGCGGGGTGAGGCCGGCGACCTTGACCACCCCGGCGTAGGGGAAAAAGATGGTGCCGTCGTCGGCCACCAGGGTGCCGGACTGCTCGGCCGAGCGGTAGGAGCCGGCAGGGATGGTGATTTCGGGGTGGTCCCAGACGATGACGTTGATGATGTCGCCGGGGCCGAGGCGGTAGTCCTGGTGGGTGAGACCGGGATCGGGCGCGGTGTTGTCGCCCCGGGTGGCGGTCTGCCCGCCGGCGTTGCCGGTGCGGAAGCGCGAATCGCCCGACGCCTGGCTGGCCTTGAAGTGCTGGATGATGAGTTCGGCCGTGATGGGGGTGATGCTGACCGTGGCCGGCACCTGCTCGCCGCCCTGGGTGACGGGCAACTCGACACGCGATTCGTCGCGCATGAAGCTGCCGCTGACGCCCGGGATGAGCGTGCAGCCACTCAGCGCAGTGGCCGCGGCAACCAGGACAAGCCCGCGCAACGCACCCACGGGGTGTGCGGCAGTCGTGCGGCGGGCTGGCAGGTTGGTGCTGGGTGTGTTCATCGGATACCCCGTCTGTATGTTCTCGGTATGTGGCGGTTGCCCATGCTGCTGCGCCACAAGGGCAAGGTGCGTGCATCAACCGAGTGCTTTAGCAAGAAGCACACCTGTCATGCCGCACAGCACAAAAGCCGACATTCTATCAGTGCTTTGGCAGTAGCCTAAGACCGTCATGTTACGGCAATGAAACGCCCTCCGTGACGAACTGTAAAGAATTCCGACACTTTTTTTGATGAGAAAAGGGTATCCCCTTTGCAAACAAAGGCAGACCGGGCATTCAAGCCATTGGCATCGCCCGATGCCAGACGCGCACCCGCCGGGTTCCGTAGGCGCGGCGCGAGCCGCGAGGGGTTGGGGCGACGGGCGTGGGTGGGGGTGATGAAAGGCTCGCGGCTGGCGCCGCTCCTACAGCAGACCGCGGCGCGCCTCCCCCGTGGGAGCGGCGCAAGCCGCGAGGGGTTGAAGGCGGCGGGCGTGGGGGGGTGCGACGAAAGGCTCGCGGCTGGCGCCGCTCCTACAGCGGCCGTGGCGCGCCTCCCCCGTGGGAGCGGCGCGAGC